>NZ_JAGGRO010000005.1:0-207951 GCF_018612805.1 Halomonas sp. ISL-56
CAGGTGGGCACCGTCGAGACATTCAGCCACATCTTGCTGCAGCGTGGCTGGAACGGCCTCACCACCGCACATAATATGCTTGAGCCGCGTCTTGGTCTTAACATCGGGATAGGCCAAGAAGGCCTTTAGCATTGAGGGCACAAAGTTGAGCGTGGTAACGCCGTGCCGCTGGATCAGCTCGATGATGCGCTCTGGATCTCGATGGTCGCCCGGTTGGGCTATCACCAAACGTGCCCCAACACTCAGCGGCCAGAAAATCTCCCAAACCGAGACGTCGAACCCGAACGGCGCCTTATGCAGTACGGCATCGGTATCGGTGAGCTGGTAGGTCTCCTGCATCCAGACCATGCAGTTGGTCAGGGCATCATGGCGGATGGCAGCGCCCTTGGGCCGCCCGGTGGAGCCTGAGGTGTAAATCACATAAGCGAGGTGCTCGCCGTGCAGCGTCACCGCTGGATTGGTAGAAGCGTGATGCGCAACATCTAGCCGATCCAACTCAACAACGCTTAGGCCATCCGCTACCGGCAAGGACGCGCGCAAGTGGTGCTGGGTCAGCAGCAGCTCGATACCACTATCTTCGGCGATGAACGCCAACCGCTCCGAGGGATACTCGGGATCCAGCGGCACATAGGCGCCCCCCGCTTTGAGAATCGCCAGCAGCCCTACCACCATTTCGATGGAGCGCTCCATGGCGATACCCACTCGGGTCTCGGAGCGCACACCTAGCCCGATCAGATAGTGGGACAGACGATTGGCACGGGTATTAAGCTCGCTATAGCTGAGAGACTGATCGTCAAATACTACTGCCGTGGCCTCTGGAGCTGCCGCAGTTTGACGCTCGATCAATTGATGCATTGGCTGAGTATCGGCATGTTGGTATAAATTCACTCCCCACTCACTCAACCGCTGCCGCTCATCTCTACCTAGCAGGCTGATCTCACTTATCGCTTGCTGCGGCGTATGTTGCAGACTTGCTACGATGCCCGCTACAGCGGCTTCCATGTAATCACATAACCTTTGTGCACCAATCGTGCGGCTCACCTGCCCTACTAATTGGAAGCCCTCTCCGAGGTCGTCCACCGCCATACCAATTGGGTAGTTGGTACGCTCCTGGGCCCCCAGCACTTCCATCCCCTCCCAGGAATGGGTGGGATTTCCCTCTTGTTGGGGAGAGCTGTAACGATAGTTCAGCAGACTGGTGAAAAGCGGCATGCCACTAGGTAGCCCGCTGCAGCGCTGCGCAAGGCCAAGGCTGGCATGTTCATGATGCAGCAGTGCCGATAGAGTTTCGTGGGTTTGGCGCAGGCACTTATCGGCACCTTGAGCCCCCACTTTGATACGCACGGGTAGCGTATTAATAAACATCCCCAGCGCCCGCTCGGCACCCTCGATGCCCTGCATGCGGCCGAACAGCACGGTGCCGAACACCACATCGTCCCGCCCGATGGTCTTGCTTAGCACCAAGGCCCAGGCCAGATGGAACAGGCTGGCCGTGCTCACACCATGGCGCTGCGCCTGCTGGCGCACTTGCTGGGCCAGTTCCGCTGGCAAAGGAAGGCGTACTTCCTCTATCTCACTGCCATCGCCACGAACGTCTAGTAGCCCGAAGGGTGCTGTCGGTTCTTCAACATCGCCCAACCGCTCACGGAAAAAGGTTTCATGCTCTTCCTGGCTTACCCCTAGTCGGGCCTGAGCAACAAAATTGCGGAATGGGAGGGGTTGAGGTAGCGCATCTTCGCGGCCTTGCTGGATTAGGGAAATTTCTTCCACCAGTAGCTCAAGGGTAATGTGATCCATGACTAGATGGTGGCTAGGTAACTGTAGCAACCATCGCCCTTGCTCGGCATCGTATGCGGCTACCGCTCGCAGCATCGGTGCTTGGCGCACATCGAGGCGATGATAATCAGGATCCACCTCAGCATTCAGTTGTTCGACAACACAAAGCGAAGAAACATGATCCAATTCTAACCATTCAAGCTCCAACTCAGCATGCCGGTATACCACCTGCACCGGCTCTCGTAAGCCCTCCCAAAGCACGGCGGTACGCAGGATATCGTGGCGGGCAAGCAACTGGTTAAAACCGGCAATAAAGGCTTCTAGCCGTTCTCGGCTGTCGAAGCCAAGCAAATGTTGGGTCACATAGGCATCGCCCTTCTCCTGCAGCCGATGGTGGAAGAGCATCCCCTCCTGCAGGGGTGCCAGCGGGTAGATATCCTGAATATTTCTGGCGCCGCCCGGCACTGCCGCTTCGATGACGCTAATCTCTTCACCATTAAGCTCAAGCAAAGGCAACATCTCGGGCTGGATTGCCGAGCAGCCATCTGGAATGAGGTTGGGCGGGATAATGATTTCCTGCCGCTCTGATGTCTGCATCAGTACCTGGGCGAAGGCCGCCAGCTCTGGGAATTGAAACAGCGTGCGTACCTGCGCCGTTAGCCCCCGATGCCGCATTTTCTCCAACACTTTCAGAGCCAGTAACGAATGGCCACCTAGCTCGAAGAAGTTGTCGCGGCGGCCCACCCTTTCGATGCCAAGTGTCTGTGACCAAATCGCCGCTAGCGCTTCTTCCACCTCGCTCTGAGGCGGCTCGTACTGCGAGCCACTGATCAAATCCGGTTCGGGCAACGCCTTACGGTCTACTTTGCCGTTGGCATTCAACGGCAGTGCATCAAGCGTAACCACGACGCCCGGCACCATATAGTCCGGCAGTCGTTGCCCCAGCACCTCACGTAGTGAGGTGCTGTCGAGTTCACTGTCGGCCTGGGGAACCACATAGGCCACCAATCTAGAGCCATTGGTGCCTTCTTGGGCGACCACCACCGCCTCGCGGATCGCCAGTTGCAATAACAACTGCGCTTGTACTTCCCCCAATTCCACACGATGACCTCGGATTTTAACTTGATCATCTATACGGCCAAGGAACTCCAAGCTTCCATCTGGCAACTGCCGCACACTGTCGCCGGTGCGATATAGTCGTTCTCCTTCACCAAAGGGGTCAGCTACAAATCGTTCCGCCGTCATATCAAGGCGCCCCAGATAACCGCGGGCCAACCCCGCCCCTCCTAGATAAAGTTCACCGTTTACTCCTTGAGGCACGGGGTTCATCCAAGGGTCAAAAATTCGAATTTGCATGTTACGCAAGGGGGCGCCAATCGGTAGCGTAGATGCTCGCTGATCACCGCCTTCATGTATTTGTGTCAAAGCTCCGACAGTTGTCTCAGTGGGGCCATAATGGTTAACAACTTGGCAAGATGGATTTAGGTCTGAGATCCAGTTAACCAGAGACCAATCGCTTACCTCCCCGCCAAGAACCAAACACCTTCGCGGCAATGTATTTAATGGATTTTCTACACTCATTAGTGCGCGCAAATGGCTAGGCACTATTTTGAGGACATCAATTTCATGCTCGTGCATGTATCTAGTAAAAGCGTCTGGATCAAGGGTGCTATCAGATGAAATCAAATGAAGAGTTCGCCCCTTGCACAAGGCACCGAATAGCATGGTATGGCCTAAATCCGCGGCTATGGTCGACACCATTGCAAAACTACGAACATCATCAGATAGCGCTAAAACCTCCAGAACTCCTTCCGTATAATTGCTCAGAGCACCATGCGTAACCCCAACCCCCTTAGGTCGTCCAGTAGAGCCCGAGGTGTAAATCACGTAGGCTAGATGTTCGCTATGTAGTACCACTTCCGGATTGGTAGAAGCATGTTGCGCTACATCTAGGCGATCCAGCTCAATAATGCTCAACCCATCATTTACCGGCAGCGTCTCACGTAAGTGTTGCTGGGTGATCAACATAATGATGCCGCTGCTTTCGACCATATAAGCTAGCCGTTCGGCGGGGTAGTCCGGATCCAGCGGCACATAAGCACCACCCGCTTTGAGAATAGCCAGTAGCCCCACCACCATCTCAACTGAGCGCTCAACGGCAATACCCACTCGGGTATCAGGTTTTACGCCCAAAGCAATTAGATAGTGCGCCAAGCGGTTGGCGCGAATATTGAGTTCTGCGTAACTGAGTGACTGGTCTTCAAATACTAGTGCTGCGGTATCGGAGACTGCCGCTGCTTGGCACTCAATTAGGTGGTGAATAGTTAGAACGTCGGGGTATCGTTGTGTACTACCTCCCCATTCCTTCATTTGAAGCCATTCGTTCTTATCCAGCAGTTCGATATCACTTAACGCATGTTCTGGCATCTCTGCCAGCGCCTTTAAAAAAACAACATAATGGCGCGCCATTCGCCCAATGGAGGTTGAATCAAACAGCTCTTCTGCATAAATAAAACTTGCCTCCAAGCTACCATCAGTACACTCCTCCACATTTAGCGTCAGCTCGAATTTCGCCTCTTTCTTCTCTAATGGCCAGGTGCTTAGTTCCAATCCTGGTAGTACCTTCAGCGCACCATGATCCTGCTGCTGGTAATTGAACATCACCTGGAATAGTGGGGTGTGGCTTAGACTGCGCTCCGGCTGCAGCGCTTCTACTAACTGCTCAAAAGGTAGATCTTGATGCTCTTGCGCACCAAGCGCCGCACGTTTCCCCCGTTCTAGCGCCTCGCCCAAGCTCAGGCGACCAGTTAACTGATTGCACATCACCTGAGTATTGACAAAAAGCCCTACCACTCCTTGGGTTTCTGTACGATGCCGATTGGCGATTGGCACGCCTATCCGAATATTTTCCTGCGCTGTATAGCGGTACAACAGTGTCTGGAACCCCGTCAGTAGCGCCATAAAAAGGGTAGCTCCCTGAGCCTGAGCTCGTTGACGCAATCCTCTCACCAGCGATTCTGGAAGTGCCAGGTGGTGACGCGCAGTGTGATAATGTCCATCGTTGCGCCGCGGGCGATCGGTCGGCAACTGCAGCACTGGGTGTTCGCCACCCAGTTCCGCCTGCCAGTAAGCGAGTTGGCGCTCTTTCTCACCCGCGTCCATCCATTGACGCTGCCATAGCGCATAATCGGCATACTGGATCGGCAAGGCGGCTGGCTGCCAGGCCTCTCCTGTCACCCGAGCACAGTAGCCTGCAGAAAACTCATCAATGATTAACTGCATCGACCAACCATCGGAGATGATGTGATGCATCACCACTACCAGCAAGTGCTCCTCATTGGCCAAGTGCAGGAACCCCACCCGCAAGAGCGGCCCCTGCTCCAAATCGAAAGGTTCATTGCAAAGCCGAGCAACCTGATTCTCTATTGCCATTTCGCGCTTATCTTTCGGCATATGACTTAGATCAATCTCGTGCCATGCAAAATTACTCTCTGCCAGCACCACTTGCATCGCCCCACCCTTACTATCATCACGAAACACCGTGCGAAGTGCCTCATGACGGGACACTATGGCGGTGAAACTATCTCTCAACGCTTCAGGGATGAGCGTTCCTTTGAGGGTAAGAGCACCATTAATATGGTAAGCGCTACTCTGAGGATCCATGCGCCAGAGAAACCATTGGCGCATTTGCGCGTAGGAAAGCTCGCTACTCTCCTGCTCCTTTCTCGGCACGATTGGTAACGTCGAAAAGTCGATATCCTGTTGCCTTAATGCCTCAAGAAATACGCTCTGCTTGTCTCGTGGCAGGTGTGCGAAGCGCTCTGCAATCGTGTGTTTATTGGGTTCCATATCAGCTCTCCATACCGTCTAATAGCGCTGCCATCTTTTCGAGTTGTGCGCTCTCCTTCTCTTTCGCACCTCCCCTGCTTTCCTGAATGAGTCCACACATTGCGACTAAAGTAGCGTGTTCGAAATAGCTGCGGAGAGGGAGGCGTATATCGAAATGTTCTTCCACTCTAGATTGCACTCTAAGGGCCAGTAGCGAATGCCCCCCTAACTCGAAGAAGTTGTCGTGTCGACCCACCCGTTCGACACCCAGCACCTCACTCCAAATCGCCGCCAGCGTCTCTTCGGTCTCACCTTGGGGCGGCACGTATTGCGAGCTACTAGCGAAGTCAGGCTCGGGCAATGCCTTACGATCCACCTTGCCGTTGGGCGTTAGTGGCAAAACATTGAGCATCACCACCACACTTGGCACCATATAGTCCGGCAATACCTGCCCCAGACGTTCGCGTAGCTCGGTCGCATCGATCGATTCATATGCCTGGGCGACGGCATAAGCTACCAACCTGGCTCCTCCCGGCCCTTCCTGGGCCACCACTGCCGCTTCTCGTATTACATCGAATTTCACCAACCGAGACTCTATTTCACCCAACTCAATGCGCTGGCCCCGTATTTTGACCTGTTGATCGGTGCGCCCGATGTATTCAAGCGCCCCATCGGTGCGATAGCGGGCCAGATCGCCAGTCCGGTAAAGCCGCTCCCCAGGGACATCGGCAAACGGGTTGGGCACGAAGCGCTCCGCCGTCAGCTTCGGTTGGTTCAGGTAACCCCGCCCAACACCGACACCGGCGACATATAGTTCGCCACTCACCCCGGTTGGTAGCGGGTTCAGTTGATTGTCGAGGACGATTAACTGGGTGTTATCGGCCGGTTTGCCGATCGGCACCACGGCTACGTGCTCGTTATCGTCGCTACGCAGCAAGTGCAGGGATACATCATCGGCACATTCAGCAGGGCCATAGGCATTGACCAATGGGATCTCCGGATAGCGTTCAAACCATTGGCGCACTAGCTCGGAGGTGGAGGCTTCACCCGTGGGCAGCAGCCAGCGCAGTGCTGGCAGGTCGACTGGGGCAGTGTTCAACATTCCCTGGATCACTGCAGGTACGCTTTGCATTACCGTGACGCCGTTGTCGCGCACATAAAGGAGCAGCGCACTGGGATCACGTGCAATCTCATCAGGCACGACCTCGATGCAAGCACCACACAACAGCCCCGCCAGCGTTTGCCAGACGGAGATATCGAAACTAAGCGCTGCGGTCTGGGCAATGACATCGCTAGCCGACAGAGCCAGGTAGGGAACCTTGCTCAACTGGTTATTGAGCATGCCACGATGGCTAACAACTACGCCCTTGGGTTCACCGGTCGAACCGGAGGTATAGATGACATAGGCAGCCTGATCAGGGTGCACCGATACGGTGACATCCCCCTCTAGCCCTTCCGCCGTGACGAGATCCTCGAACACTATCATCCGCGGCGGGTTGGGCATGGATGCAAGCACAGCTTCGAGATGAGGTGTTTGCTCAGCGGTGACAACCAGAACCGCTGCTCGGCTGGACGTCAGCATATCGGCGATACGCTGATCAGGAAGCCGGGTATCCAGCGCTAGATACGCACCGCCAGCCTTGAATGTACCTAGAATCATGCTCGGTAACGCCAAGCCACGCTCGGCATGCAGGGCTACGACGTCATCCTTCTTCACCCCGACTTGCCGGAGTGCTTGGGCAATGCGATTGGAGGTGGCCTCTAGCTGATCATAAGTGAGTGTGTCTCCCTGATGGCGAACGGCAACTTGGTGTGGATGCATCCGTACCTGCTCGCGGAACAGGTCGATATAGCCTTGATCAAAGGGATAAGCAACCGATGGCCCTCTGCATTGTGCTCGCTGCGCCTCCATCTCAACTACAGGCAGTACGTCCAATTCATGATAGGGAGCGTCAGGCCTTTCAATAATGTGCAAGAGGATCTGACGGAAGCCAGAGAGAAGTCTCTCGACCTCGGAGTCGTCAAACTTTCGGGCGTCATAGGAGAGCTGCAACATCAATTGCTCACCAGGCACAACCACTACGGTCAAAGGATAGTTGGTGTGGGTGCGGTTACCCTTGATGGACACATGAAGATCTTCAATTTTCTCCGTGATGCTGGCATCTATCGGCGCATTTTCGAATACAAAGAGGCTATCGAATAGACTGCGCCCTTGTAGCCCTTCTCCTAGCGATTGAATTTCCACTAGCGGCAGGTGCTCGTATTGACGCATCTCCAGGTTTTTCGCCAATAGCCCATGCAGCCAATCAAGGACAGATGTTTGCGGCGAAGGCGCTGACACACGTAGAGGAATCGTGTTGATAAACAGCCCCATCGTCTCCTGTATGCCCTCCAGTTCTAGCGGACGCCCAGCTACTGTCACGCCGAATAGGATGTCATCCACCTGGGAAAGCCGCCCTAACAGCAGTGCCCATGCCCCTTGTACGATCGTATTGACCGTCAATTGATGCTGCCGGGCGACGTTCTGTAGCCCTGCACTCTCATTGAGAGAGAGAGAGGAGAATACATCGGCCACCGTGGCAACACTGTCGAGCGAACCGTGCGGTTTAAGATAAGGAATCGGCGTTACCTCATCGAAACCTTCAAGCTCATGTTGCCAATAGTTGCGGAGCACATTGGCATCCTGTTGCTGCAACCAAGCGATAAAATCACGATACGGTCTTGGTTGCGTCAATTCGTAACTCGTGCCTAGGCGATAGGCATCGTAGTAGTGGAAGAAATCACTGAGCAACAGGGAGCGGCACCAGGCATCCATCAGAATATGGTGGAAACTCTGTACGACGTAGAACAGGTTTTCCGCCAATTGGATAAGACGTACCTTGAGCAAAGGTGGCCGTTCCAGATCGAAGCCATCATCAAGTTCCTGACGCAATAACACCGATAAGCGATGATCGGCCTCACTCTCGTCAATGCCGCGCCAATCGATATATTCCACTGGCGAAGGGACGTGCCGATACACCACTTGCAACTGCATGTCTTCGGTTTGCCAGACGAATCCTGTACGTAGCACCTCATACCGTTCGACGACTCGCTGCCAAGCTTTCTCGAAAGCGTTGACATCAATCGGCGAAGCAAACCGGTAGCGATCCTGCATCATGTACATACCCGCGCCTGGATTGAGCAGAGTATGCAATAGCAGCCCTTGCTGCATCGGTGCCAGCGGGTAGATGTCCTCAACATTGGTGGCATCCAATCGCAAACCGTCCAACTGCGCTTGACTCAGCCCCGCCAGCGGGAAGTCCGATGGCGTAGTACCACGAACGCCGCTGTCACAATGCTCAATCAATGCCTCTAGTTGCGCTTGGAAGCTTGCTTGCAAGGCATGCATCGCTGCCTCACTGTGAATCTCACGACTGTAATTCCAGTCAAAGCGCAGCTGGCCCTCCTGAACCCAGGCCACTACCTCAATCCAGGTACGGCGCTCGCTTTGCGGTGCGCGGGGCTGCCCGGCGTTCTCTTTGGCGAGCTGCCAAGCCGCATCGCCCTGCAGGGAGCGGTCAAACTGACCTAGATAATTGAAAGTGACCTGGGGGTAGGCGCCACCCACCAGCGCGGGCTCTTCTTTCAAATAGCGCAGCACGCCGTAGCCGAGCCCCTTGTCAGGCACTTGGCGAAGTTGCTCTTTGATTGCTTTTAGGCTCGTAGCAGGCTCTGCATTACCCGGCGTCAGGCGAACCGGGTAGAGGGAAGTGAACCAACCTACGCTGCGACTGAGGTCGACACCGTCGAACAGGTCTTCGCGACCATGGCCTTCCAGTTCGATCAGTACACTGTCTCGTTCCGCCCATTGGCATAGGGCACTCGACAGCGCAGTGAGGAGAAGGTCATCCACCTGGGTGCGGTAGGCTTTATGCACCGGCCCCAGCAGTTGCGTGGTCGCCTCGGTAGACAAGCTGCCAACGAGCGATGCGGTATCGGCAACGGTGTTGCTGCCCTGGAGATTCTGTGCCGGTAGGCTAGGCTCTGGCTCTTTGACGAGACTTTCCCAATAGGGGCGTTGCTCAGCCAACGCCTCCGATGTGGCGTAGTCGGCCAGGGCGTGCGTCCATTCATCTAGCGAGGTGGTTGCCGGTGGTAGGTCGATTGTCTTGCCTGCACTTAACTGCGTGTAGGCCGTTTGCAGGTCGTCGAGAATCACGCGCCACGAGACGCCGTCTACCACCAGGTGGTGAGCCACTAACAGCAGTCGCCCGCCATGCTCGCCTCCCAGTGCCATCCAGATGGCACGGAACGGCCGCGCCAGGCTTAGGCTGCGCTGTGCAGCATCGGCGGCCTGAGTGATGGCCTGCGCCGGATCCGCATGATCGCTTAAATCCAAGTGCTCGAAGAGATCGTCGGCTAGCTTGCCATAGGCTTGTTGCCAGCTGTCGCCAACGCGCTCAAAGCGCAGCCGCAAAGCGCCATGGAGATCGACCACTGCCTCCATGGCACGCCGTAACAGCGCGGCATCTACATCACTGGCCGCTTCCAGCATCAACGACTGATTCCAGTGGTGTGGCTCGGCGAAGTTCTGCTCGAAGAACCAGCGCTGCACCGGCAACAGTGCAAAGGGAGCCACCTTATCGGGCACAGCCACTTGTTTAGGTGCGGCCGCCGCCAGGGGCGTGGCCATCGCCGCCACGGCTGCAACGGTCTGCCCTTCCATCAGTTGCTTGGGTGTTACCTTGTAGCCCCGCTTGCGCGAGCGAGCGACGATTTGCAGGCTAAGGATGGAGTCGCCCCCCAGCTCGAAAAAGTTGTCGTTACGCCCCACCTGCTCGCAGCCGATCACGTCAGCCCAAACCGCTGCCAACGCCTCCTCGGCTTCTCCCTGGGGAGCTTCAAAGGCTTTGCCACCACCAGTTTGCACCGGCTCGGGCAGCGCCTTGCGATCCAACTTCCCATTGGCGGTTAGCGGCAGAGCCTCCAGCCGTACTATGGCGCTGGGCACCATATAGTCAGGCACACGTTCGCCAAGCTGCGCGAGTAACGCGGCGTCATCGACATCACTCCCGGCTGCCATAACCACGTAGGCATACAGTTGCGCGCGGCCTTCCTCGTTTTCTCGTGCAATCACCTCAGCCTCCGCGATGCACGATTGATCACGCAACAGGGCAGCGATTTCGCTCGGCTCTACCCGATAACCGCGAATCTTGACCTGATCATCCACACGGCCAAAGAACTCCAGGCTACCGTCGGCCAGTTGGCGCACACGGTCACCGCTGCGATAGAGTCGCTCCCCCGCATGGAAGGGGCTGGCGACGAAACGTTCCGCTGTTTGCCCCAGCCGCTGTAGATAACCTTGAGCCAACCCAGGGCCACCCAAGTAGAGCTCGCCGGCAACGCCCTTCGGCACCGGATTAAGCCAGGGGTCGAGCACATAGGCCTGAGCATTGGCCAGCGGTTTGCCGATCGGCAGGGTGCTGGCAGCTCGATCGGCTATGTCGGCTTGCTGGGTGAGAATACCGACCGTGGTTTCCGTAGGGCCGTAGTGATTAAGCACCTGGCAGGTTGGCTTGAGTTCGGCGATACGCGCCAGTAGCGCCCAGTCGGTCGCTTCGCCGCCCAGGATCAGGCGCTCGTGGGGAAGTACATCGGCCGGAGTTGCCGCACTCAGCAGCGCCCGCAGGTGGCTAGGCACAATTTTGAGCACATCCACTTGCTGTTCGCGCATATAAGCCGCAAAGGCATCTGGGTCGAAGGCGCACTCGGGGGAAATAAGATGCAAGGTACGCCCGGTGCACAAGGCACCAAACAGCACGGTATGCCCCAGATCCGCCGCTACCGTCGACACCATTGCCATGTTGCGGGCACCTTCTGGTAGCGCCAGCGCTTCCAGAACGCCCTGCACGTAATTGGCCAGCGCACCGTGACTGACCGCTACCCCCTTGGGCTTGCCCGTGGAGCCAGAGGTATAGATCACATAGGCGGTCTGCTGGGGATGGATGACGGGCAGTTCGTGTTCAACTGACGCAGGAATATCATCGGCAAACGCCAGCGCCATTACCGGAACGTCATCGCTCCAGGCGCAAGCCGTACTACTTAGCAGCAAACGGGCGCCACTGTCAGCCAATTGATAGGCCAAACGCTCCGTTGGCAGTTGCGGATCCAGGGGCACGAAGGACCCACCTGCTTTGAGTACAGCAAGAATACCAAGTATGTATTCACACGAACGCTCGGCGTGAATGGCAACACGCACCTCGGGGCCGACGCCCTGTGCGACCAGTGCCTGGGCCAGACGCTGAGCTTGGGCATCCAGGATGGCGTAGGTATAACGGTATTGCCCATCGTCTACGGCTGACGCATCAGCATTAGCTGCCACCGCTTTCGACAGCAGGGTGGGTATATCCTGAGCAAGACATTCGCGTTGGTTGCCTTCCAGCACGGAGATAGGCTCGGGTAGCGCCAGCATCTCTGTTTGAGACTGCGGATCAGCGATGATCTGCTCGGCCAGGCATTGGAATGCCTGGCAGAAGCGCTCAATCGTGGTGGCATCGAATAGCTCCGCGGAGTAAGCGAATAGGCCTGTTATTCCCTCAGGCTCATCGCAAAAATCGAGACTCAGATCGAAGTGGGCAATGCCCGTGAACACCTGCTCGGCTTGAACGGTCAGGCCAGCCACGTGGTGCTCCACCTGCCACATTTCCTGTTGAGTACACTTCACTTGGAACAGTGGATGCACACCCGGTTGCCGTTCGAGCTGCAGTTCCTCCACCAACTGATCGAAAGGTACCTCTTGATGCAGCTGGGCATCGATCAGGGTAGCGTTAACCTCATCTAATAAACGTCCGAAGTTTTTAGTGGGATCAATCTGAGTGCGCAGCACAACGACATTGATAAGGTAACCAATCAAGCCCTGGAGTTCGGCTTTATGGCGATTGGCAATGGGAGCGCCTACTTTGATATCTGTCTCACCGCTAAAGCGATGCAGTGTCAGCTTTAATAGTGCCAAGATCACGGCGTAGAGCGAAACGCTTCGTTCACGGGATAGGCTACGTAGCTGCTCGCTCAACTCACGAGGAAGCGTAAAGCGCAGCTGGCCTTCGCTCGGTGCGGACAGCGTTTGGCGTGGACGATCCAAAGGCAATGCTAGCGGGGGATGATCCCCGGAGAGGCGTTCACACCAGTAAGCAAGTTGGCTCTGTCGCTCACTGCTGTTTCGCTCACTACTATGTTGCTCACTACTACGCTGCTGACACTGCTGCCAAACCGCATAATCTGCGAACTGTATTGGCAGTGGCGCAAGTTTGACTTCTCGCTGTGTGCAGGCGCCCTCATAAAGTGCGCATAGATCATCGATGAGCACCTGTACTGACCATCCATCGCCAGCAATGTGGTGCTGCACGACAGCTAACACATGGTGCTCTGTGGACAAGCGGTAGAGGGCGACGTTTAAGGGAGGCGCCAGTTCAAGATCAAAAGGTTGCCGCGCTAGTTTGGTGAGTGCGTCATGCAGTGCCTGCTCCTGTTCATCCGCGGTATCACCGGGTATTTCGTTACAGATCAGCTCAAGACTCCAGTCCTGCGCTAGCCGCTGAACAGGTTCTCCTGCCTCACTCAAGGGGTAGTAAGTACGCAAAATATCATGTCGCTGAACCAGGGCCTCCAGCGCTGCATTGAGCGCCGATAAATCCACCTCCCCCTTGAAGTGCAGTGCCCCCGCCATATTGTAACCAGCACTCTGGGGATCGAGCTGCCATGTAAGCCATAGGCTACGCTGCCCTTCTGACAGCGGTATATCGCTTTGACGTTGATCATCGTCAAGACGGGGGATGGCCAGCGCCCGTTGATCCGATGATGCTGCCAGACGTGCTTCGATAGCTTTAGCCATGGCAGACAAGCGCGGTTGCTCGAACAGCGCATGCAGCGATAGCTCGACGCCCCAGTGATCACTGATGGCAGCGGCTAGTCGCACCGCCGCCAGAGAATTACCCCCACTGGCGAAGAAGTGAACATTGCTTCCCAGTGGCGTTTCCTTGTTGTCTCCCAGCACTTGGCGCCAGAGCGTCGCTAACGTCTGCTCCGTTTCGCTCCCAACTGTTGTGCTAGATTGCGATGCCTTTCCCTCACTGGCGTCCTCATCGCCACCGCTGACAAAATGCCCAAAGGCGTGAATGGCGTAGGCGTCCAGACTGCCCGCCTCCCAGCCTTGACGGCAGGCGCTGCGCTGTAACTTGCCGCTGGAAGTTTTAGGAAGGCCGCCGGGATTGAGTAGTAGTGCGACAGAAAGCGGCTCATGGCAGGCGGATCCTACCGCCTCACTGAGTGCCTCGATCAACTTCTCGGCGGGCACCAGCTTCTGCATACCGCGGGAAACTTCTGCCGCCACGCCTATCCCCTCGGCGCCTTCCGGCGTGTTCACGGCAAAGGCCGCCACGCGCCCTTTGCGCACCGCTTCCACCTCGGCTTCGATAGCGCTCTCAATATCCTGGGGGTAGACGTTATTGCCGCGCAGAATGATCAGGTCTTTAATACGCCCGGCGATATACAGCTGCCCTTGATGCAAAAAGCCTAGATCGCCGGTGCGCAGCCAGCGGGCATCATTGCCTTGTGCATCGGTATCGCGAGCGTCGCTATCACTAGCACCGGTACGCTGCCAACTGACCCCATCCCGGGTAACAAAGGTTTTGGCCGTGGCTTCGGGGTTTTGCCAGTACCCATGTGCCACGCTGGGCCCGTTGACCCAGATCTCGCCGACCTCGCCTTCGGGCAGGGAGTGAAGCCCATCTGGATCAACAATATCGATTGCATGACCTAGCTCCGGCGTGCCGCAGCCCACCAGCGTGTTGCCTTCAACCGCTGAGGCGGCCTTACCCTCGGCCAGCGACTGTTGCGAAAAAGCCGTACCCACCACGCCTGTACCGCGTGAATTACAGCTGACCAATAGCGTGGCTTCAGCCAAGCCATAGCAGGGTGCCGCGGTGTCAGCGGCGAAGTCCGCCGGGCGAAAGCGTTCAATAAAGCCAGTTAGGGTTTCGTGGCGTACCGGCTCGGCACCTGAGAACGCGACCCGCCAGCTGGATAAATCGAGTGCCTGAAGCTGTTCGTCGCGAATACGATCAAGGCACAGCCGATAGGCAAAATCGGGGCCGCCGCTCATCGTGCCCCTGTGGCGGGAAATCGCTTCCAGCCAGCGTACCGGCCGCTGCAAAAAGAAGGTGGGGCTCATTAATACCAAAGGAATACCGCGATAAATGGGCTGTAACAATCCGCCGATCAGGCCCATATCGTGATAAAGCGGCAGCCAACTAACGAAGACATCGTCGGCAGCAATCGCAAAGCCTGTCTCGATAGCACGCTCGTTGGCCATCAGGTTGCCATGGCTGACCATAACGCCCTTGGGCGCGGCCGTGGAGCCTGAGGTGTACTGCAAAAAGGCAATATCACCACGCTTGGGGCGATGTTCGACCCAGTGTTCAGCGCGGGCCTCATCTACGCTATCCACGGCGATCAATTCGGCACTACCGAAGCCTTCGCTTGCCGAGGCAATCACATCGATAATCGTCGTAGAGGTAAGCACACAGGCGGCTTGGGAGTCGGCGGCAATGGCTAGCAGACGTGCTAGGTGCTGCTGCTTGGCCGATTCCGGTGGGAAGACCGGCACGGCAATCACCCCGGCATATAGGCAGGCGAAGAACGCCACCACGTAGTGCTCATCGTTATCCAGCAGGATCAAGGCACGCTCACCCGCTGGGAACCGCTGCTGGAGCTCGCTGGCCAGGGCGCGGGAACGCCGCTCCAGGGTGGCGTAGTCAAGGGTAGTTTCGCCTTGAGCGTTCACCACTGTCAGCGCCCGGACATTGGGCCTTTCTCGGGCCAGTCGACTTAAATGCTCGACATAGCTTCTAAAAACGTCGTTATGGTTTGCGTCGTTGCAAGATGGGTTACTGAAAGCTGTCTGAGCGTGCCTAATATTCATATGCGTACCTGCTGGAGCTCCTGGCCGTGGGATAAGGCGTTATGTTCAGTCGTTGGAGAGGTTGCCGTGGCCTTCCGCCATGGCGACGACGACTTTGCGCGGCCCTTTGAATGGCGTACGCGCGTGGGCAACCAGCATGTTGTCGAGCATCAACACATCACCCGCTTGCCAGGGGAACATCACCGTTTCTTCGGCCAGTACGCCGCGGATCTCATCGAAAATGGCATCGTCAATGGGGCTGCCATCGGCAAAGAAGACGTTGCGCGGCATGTCTTCGGGGTCGAGCAGCTCTTCGAGCGATTCACGCACTTCTGGCTGCAGGTTGGAGACATGGAAAAGATGGCCCTGGTTAAACCACACCTGTTCACCGGTGACCGGATGGGTCTCTATGCTTTGGCATAGCTGGGTGGTACGCAGGTCGCCATCGGGTTTCCACTCACAGCGAATCCCCGCGCGTTGGCAGAATGCCTCCACTTCGGCGCGGTCTTCGGTGTTAAACACCTTTTTCCAAGGCATATCGAAATCGCCGTAGTTGCGTACATAGAGAATGCCGGGGGCAAAGCGCTCGCGAATCTCTGCCGGCATACGGCGGTAAATGGCGCGGCTATCGGCAATCGGGGTCTCTCCCCCTTCAGGGGAAGCGGTGACACAGTGGAACCAGATTTTCATCGGCCACTCGCGGGTATAGGCCTGCTCGTTGTGTAGGGGAATATGTTGGTGAGCGGGGTATTCGGTGGAGGTATAAATGCCCGATGACACCGCTGAACGTGGCGTGGACGCGAACTCATAACTCAGCAGCGGATGACCAAACGCAGCGGCAAACTGCTGAAAATCGTCAACGGTGGGAACATCGAAACCTCTTAGCAGCACGCCGCCCACCCTGGTCACTAGAGACTCGATATCCGCACGGAAATCGCCGAAGGCTTCCAGCAGCGGCTGCCCCGGGTAGGTGGGGGAAATCATAATGGGCAGCTCTGAATCAGTTGGCCCCTGACGTTTGGATATGGTGTTGGCTGGTTGCGTTGGTGCTGTGCTTTGGCTGTCCATTATTAATCTCCTAAAAAGTCGTTAAGTAGCGTTAGCACTGGGCGGCGTGGGCATGGCCCGTATCGAGATAGCCCTGATCGAGACAGCCCTTATCGATATAGCCTGAATCGACATACCCCAGGGCAGCGGCATAGCCTCTCGGCGCGGGCAGCGGCCATGCTTGTAAAGGTGATAAAACCGGAAGCGAGTGCTCAAGGCAGTAACTAGCAGGCGGCACTGACGATGGGCTAACCGAGAGTGCCTGCAGGTGGTCAGCGATTCCTAAACCCAAGGTTTTGAGCACTGCTTCTTTAACCACCCAGCGCTCCATAAAGGGCAGCCTGGCACCGCTAATGTGGTCGCGCTGCTCGCTAGGCGATAGCACCAGCCCGTGTAGCGGCGCCAATTCGGCCTCGGGGCGGCGACGCTCAATATCGACCCCCACCGCGCCGCCGGGAGCGAGCGCGATCAAAGCGACATTGCCAGAGTGGGAGACATTGAAGGCAGGCCCATCACCGCCTTCCAGCGCTGGTTTGCCGTAGGCGTTCTGGGTGAACACCAGCTTTTCTGGTGCTATACCGGTGTGCGCTGATAGCAGCCGCCGCAGGGCAGCACGTGTCGCCACGGCGCGCACGACATCGGCGTGATGGCGAAGCCGCTGGGCGCGCTGCCACTCGGCTCGGCTCAGCAGTCGAGCATCGTCGTCGGCCACCGGGGCGTTAAGGTCGAGCGCCAGGCACCAAACCTCAAGCCCTTCAGGCACCCCTTCAGCTAACCGCAGGCGCTGCATGGGGCACCTCTTCTAACCGCAGGGTCAGCGTCTGTTCGATGGCCGCCAGCACTTCCGCTTGCTGCTGACGGATAAAGAAGTGCCCTCCCTCGAACCAGCTCAGCGAGAACGCTCCGCCCGCTTCGCGCTGCCATGCTTCCAGACGCACCTTCTCGATATCATCACCAAGGCCTGCGAAAACCTTGACCGGGTAGTCGAATGGCACACCGCCGCGATAGCGGAAACTGCGACAAAGGCGATAGTCCGCCGCCAACACATCCAGGGTGAGGCGCAGCAGCTCTGGGCTTTCGAACACCTCCTCTGGGGTGCCGCCCTGTTGGCGCAGATCCGCGATTAAGGCCTCGTCATTATCCAGCCCCGCCAAACGCTCTGGGTCGCGCATTGAAGGGGCCGCACTGCCTGAGGCGAATAGCATCCGTGGCTGAGGGCGCCCCACATCGCGCAAACGTGCCGCCATGCCATAGGCCAGCAGTGCCCCCATACTGTGACCGAACAAGGCAAAGTCGCCGCGCATCCGCGTTGCCTGCTCTTCGCACAGCCGTACCACCTGGGTCTCGAAGTCGTCGATGAGCGGCTCGCCCAAGCGTTCGCCACGCCCAGGCAATTCGACGGGATATACCTCTACCCAGGCGGGCAACTGGCGTTTCCAGCGCAGATACATGGTGGCGCTGGCCCCGGCGCAGGGCAGGCAGAGCAGCCTTAAACGCTTAACCTGCATTCACCTGCTCCGCCTCGGCGCTGGCCTGCTCATCCATCCACTGGCGCAGCGAGAGTGGCCGCATATCAGTCCAGGTTTTTTCGACATAGGCTAAGCAGGTTGGCTTATCGCCAAGCACGCCGGTATCCGTCCAACCGGCAGGAATCGCCTTCCACTCTGGCCATAAGGAGTACTGCTCTTCGTGGTTAACGAGTACGCGGAAAACACCATCTTCACGATCAAAACAGCTTGTCATGGGTCTAACCTCACCGTTGCCTAAGGAATGAGAAATAAAACGCAATTGCTTCTCATTACTTAACGACGAGTGAGACGTTAGAAAATTTAGTGTTGGAGGGAAGAAAATAGAAAAATAAAGGGAGGGGGGCGCCAGTTCGTCGGCATTACCTTTGCCAAGCTAAAATGGCACCGGTGGGCGCCAGCTTTAGCTCGCGCACATTTAGCTAGTCTGACAATCTAAGGGGGGATTAAAAAAAAGGGAGCAAAAAACAGTGGCGTATCAGTTGCGCTCATCACCACTAGGGATAAAACCCGTTAGCAGCCAGAGCTGCTCTGCTTCACGAAACACTTGGCGATGCTGGGAAGAAGCCGCTAACCACGTATGCAGCGCTTCGCGATCAGCGTCGCTCAACGCCTGCTCATGCTCGCGCATCAGCCAGTCCAGCGCTGTTTGCCAAACGGCATCATCGCCGCCGCTATTGTTTTCCATCGTTACTGTCCAGCCTCGCTACTGCTATCTAACTGCTAATACCTAGCTACCAAGAGTTTCAACTTTATAGCTACTCAATAACAGTGTAACAAAGCGAAACAAAGGGGGCACCGCTAAATAACGTTACCGCCCTTGCAACGACCGACGGCAATGAGTCAGCGCATCGCGAATCATAAAGTTAACTGACGTGGTAGAAACACCTAGCTGTAGCGCCACTTCCCGCTGGGTATGGCTTCCCGAACGGTAGAGCTCAAAGGCGCGGCGCGTACGCTCTGGAAGCTCGTCCAACGCTTCAACCACCTGGGCCAAGGCCTGGCGGTCAATCGCAATCACCTCAGGTGAATGTGAGGCGTAAGAGGCGTTATCCCCCTCCTCTTCTTTAGCAAACAGCGCTGACTCAAACGCGGAACGACGACAGCGGTCAATGGCGAGGTTGCGCACCACCCGTGACACGTAGGATATGGGCTGCTTGACCTCAAAAAGCGTGGTTGCTTCTGAAATTTTCAGATAAGCATCCTGCACCACATCGTCGGCTTGATCAGCACTGCCCAAGACTCTTGCAGCGACACAGCAGAGCCTAGGCCGCTGATTAACGAAGATGTCTTCTAACTCAGCGCTCCAGGTCTGGGTATCCACAGCACGGCCTCCTGCCTTGATTAACACCACGGAATAAATGGCAACAATTATTATTTGCGTTACCATCTAGTAAGTCAACCGGTGTGAGCTAATCCACTTTTTATAACGATATGCTGGTTGATAGAACGGCAGCATGAGGCACTATCCTCGCGAATACTTGTCACCTAATTGCCATCCACGTTTTTCGCTAATTTACGCCTTAAAGCCACTAACCCTCACACTGACCACCTCGTCACTGGCCAGCACAAACCATAGCCATGCTAGACTGTTGACCATATCGCTGCTTTTGCTCTGGAGGCCCACTGTGACGGATGCCCACCGCCGTAAGTTACCCATCGGGATTCAGACGTTCTCGGATATCCGCGAGGACGACTATTATTACGTCGATAAAACTCCGCACATTGAACGTCTGGTTAACCAGAACAAATACTACTTCCTCTCGCGGCCACGCCGCTTTGGCAAAAGCCTGTTGCTGGACACCTTGCGCTGCCTGTTTGAAGGTCGCCAAACGTTGTTTGAAGGGCTTTATATCCACGATAAGTGGGACTGGCAACAGCGCTACCCCGTCATTCGTATTAGCTTCGCCGATGGCGTAATGCAGAGCCGTGAAGGACTGGACGAACGTATTCGTGAACAGCTAAGGGTTCAACGCGAGCAGCTCGGCATTACCCAGCACCATAAAACCGATATCCCTGGCGAGTTCTCCGCCCTTATCCGCGCCGCCCACCAGCAGAGCGGTCAGCGGGTGGTAGTGCTGATTGACGAATACGACAAACCGATTCTGGACAATATCCTGGCCCCCGAGCGCGCCCGGGAACTGCGCGAGGGGTTGAAGAACCTTTACAGCGTGCTTAAAGACGCCGACCCGCACCTGCACTTTGTATTGCTGACCGGCGTTTCCAAGTTCAGCAAGGTCAGCCTGTTTTCGGGATTGAACAACCTCAACGATATCACCCTGGATGCCCCTTTCAGCACGATTTGCGGCTATACCGACGAGGACATCGATACAGTTTTCGCCCCGGAACTACCCGATCTTGATCGCGATGAGATCCGCCAGTGGTACAACGGTTACCGCTGGGGTGGACGTGCGGTAACCTCCGTCTACAACCCCTTCGACGTACTGTTGCTGTTTCAGAAGCGCGAGTTTGGGCCTTACTGGTTTGAGTCCGCGACGCCGACGTTTTTGGTCGATATTCTTAAACAGCGCGGGGTGTTTACCCCCTCATTGGACCATTGGGAAACCGAGTATGAACTGCTCAGCCAGTTTGATGTTGATCAGATCAGCACCGAAGGCCTGCTGTTTCAAACCGGTTACCTGACCATTCAACAAGTAGAAGAGCCCTTACTGGGCTACCGCCAGTACACCCTGGGTTTTCCTAACCGCGAAGTCGAAACCAGTCTCAACCATGCACTGCTGCCGTCACTGGGCGTCGAGAACGCACCACGAGAGCGCCGAACGCTGTTCCGTCATTTAAGTCAGCACGACCTTGCCGGGTTAGAAGTTCACCTCAAAGCGCTCTACGCTGGTCTCCCCCACGATTGGTACCGTAACAATCCGATTGCCCGCTACGAAGGGCATTACGCGAGCGTCTTTTACAGCCACTTTGCGGCTCTAGGGCTGGATGTGACGGTGGAAGATGCCAGCCACCACGGCAAGGTGGATATGAGCGTGGACTTTGGCGGGCATATCTACCTGTTCGAGTTCAAGGTGGTGGAACAGTTGCCGGAAGGTAAAGCGCTGGAGCAGATCAAACACAAGGGTTATGCCGATAAACACCGCGCCTCCGGCAAACCCATTCATCTCATCGGCGTGGAGTTTTCCAGCGCCCAGCGCCAGGTTGTGGCGTTTGAGGTGGAGACCTTGGCTTAACTAGCGCCGCTGTCATCGGCTTGTCATGAATGGTTCGTTACATTGAACAGGTAAATAACCGCCACGCACTAAACACGATGAATGTTCAGGGGAAACACAATGCTCGACAGTAGCAATGACCTGCTCGAAACGGTAAAGCAAGCCGCCTATGAGGCTGGCACCTTGTTACGCGAGGGGTATTCACAAAAGGGGCGAATTGCCTTTGAGCAAAAGGGTGCGTCAGACTTTGTCAGCTACTACGATACGGCAGCGGAAAACATCATTATCGACTGTATCAGCAGCGCGTTTCCCGATATCGCTTTCTTAGGCGAAGAGAGCGGCCTGACACCCACCGATAGCGACTATACCGTCATCATTGACCCTCTTGATGGCACCAGCAATTTTTTGCATGGGGTGCCTCACTTTTCGGTCTCCATCGCTGTCACTAAGGGCGATGAGCTGATCATCGGTGTTGTTTATCAACCCTTGCTTGATGAAATGCTGTGGGCAAGCCTTGGTTCCGGCGTTTTCCTCAACGAGACGCCGCTCACTACGCCAGCACCGCGCCCATTAAACGAGATGCTGGTAAGCACCTGCCTGCCCTACCACGCTAAAGGCGACTGCACGACGGCCATGAATCAACTCGCCGTGCTCATGCCCCAAGTAGCTGGCATCCGCAGTCCCGGCTCGGCGGCGCTGGAGATCGCCTATCTCAGTCTAGGTCGCTTTGATGCCTTTTGGTCTCAAGGCGCGGCGCTTGAGTTTTGGGATATCGCCGCCGGCATTGTGATTGCCCGAGAGGCTGGCTACACCGTCACGGATCTCTCTGGTGAGGCGAATCTCACTCAATGGAACAGCTTACTTGTGGCACACCCCGAGAGGCATGGACAACTGCTAGCGTGTTTAAAGACCTGCTGATAAACGATCACGTGTCCCCAAAACACACAGTTTGTTTCACGGACGCAACTAGTCACTGCTGAACGCATGCCCAATTTATTTCTTGTTCTTTCCACCCTGCCGCGCTTTGAAACGCGGATTAGTCTTACAAATGACATAGAGACGCCCGCGTCGTTTGACCACCTGGCAATCGGGATGGCGGCTTTTGGCAGATTTGAGTGAGCTAAGTACTTGCACGCCATATCCTCTATTTAGCGTCAGAAGAGCGGCGCGAAACCGAACCGAAGCGCTGCTGAAAACGCGCCACCCGACCTTCTGCGGAGACTCTGCGTTGTTCGCCGGTATAGAAAGGGTGAGAAGCGCTAGAAACATCCAGGTCAATCACTGGGTAGGTGTTGCCATCGTCCCAGACAATTGTCTGCTTCGAGGTGCAGGTAGAACGAATCCGAAAAGTAGCGCCGCAGCTGGTGTCGCGAAATACCACATAGTCATAGGCAGGATGAATCCCCTTTCGCATGTTCGACTCCTTCAATCAGAATTGATATAAGATAACATATCAATTAAACATGATTCTCATTAGCGTGTAAAGGTTGGTATCGATGAACGCGTAAAACCTGCCTACACTCAGAACACCCACTTCGCGGCAAAGAGAATTGCGCTGATGGCATATTCCGATTTTCTAACTACCACACTATTCGTTGGTGGCCTGCTGGCCGCTAACGCCGCTGCCGCTCAAGAAGAGCCTGACGCAAAGTTCTGGGATGATGCCCTGGTTAAGGCGGCACAGCAGGTAACGCTGGGCCCGCGCCCGCTGTTCCTGGTGAACGACATGAGCGCGGATAACGATCACGAGCGTGAACTGAAAGCCTCCTTATTGAGTTGCGCAGCTGAGCAAACTCAGTGGCAGCGGTCTCCTTTGGCGATTGGGCATCGTGGCGCGCCGTTACAGTTTCCTGAACACACTCTCGAATCTTATATTGCCGGCGCCCAAGGTGGGGCAGGCATTCTGGAGTGTGACGTCGCCTTCACCGCCGATGAGAAGCTTGTTTGCCGTCACTCCCAATGCGATTTACACGCCACCACCAACATCGTCGAGACCGACTTAGCTGAAAAATGTAGCGTGCCTCCCACTTTTGATGAAACCAGCGGCGAGCTAAACAATGCGGCAGATATTCGCTGCTGTACCAGCGACATCACGTTAGCTGAATTTCGTAGCCTGCAAGGCACCATGGAGGGCGTGGACACCGATGCCACCACCCTTGAAGAGTACCTGGCAGGCACGCCCGAATGGCGCACAGAGCTCTATGCTACCCGCGGCACATTGATGAGCCATGCCGACAGTATTGCTCTGTTTCAGCAGCTTGGGGTGCAGATGACCCCGGAATTAAAAGCGCCAGAAGTCGAGATGCCGTTTACTGGCCATTCAAAACAAGGCTTCACGCAGCAGGCGTATGCACAAAAAATGATAGATGAGTACAAAGCGGCAGGCGTTCCCCCTACCGATGTGTTCCCGCAGTCGTTCAATCTGGACGATGTCCGTTACTGGATTGAACATGAACCTGAGTTTGGGAATCAGGCAGTTTATCTGGATGGTCGCTACAGCGATGAAGGCTTTGATCACACTAACCCCGATACATGGCAGCCAAGCATGCAGTCGATGGTGGAAAGTGGTGTCCAGATCATCGCCCCGCCGACCTGGATGCTGGTCGAAGCAAATCCAGCCTTTGGAAGCGATGAACAGGCGAAGCGACTGCAACCTTCACTTTACGCCCGCCGCGCCCGGGAAGCAGGCCTAGCCATGATTACCTGGACACTTGAGCGTTCAGGGCCGTTGGAGGAAGGCGGCCAGTGGTACCACAGCACCACTGAAGATGTTATTCAGCGTGATGGCGACAAGCTGATTACCTTAGATGCCCTCGTCAATGACGTTGGCGTCATAGGCGTGTTCAGCGATTGGCCCGCCACAGTTGCCTTCTATGACAACTGTGCGCTGCGGGGCGCCCCCTAAGCGGAGGCTAGCTGACTGAGATTCATCCTTTGACTGATTTCCCCAAGCGGCGTTTGTTTTTTCTTGCGTAAATCATTTCATTTTTTTGTTAAAAATGAGAATTATTAGCACTAGAATAGAGCCATTATCATTAACCCTATCGCCAGGAGTCATTCATGTTCGAGGTCAAAGGCGCCACTTTTGAGATTAATGGCAAGCCGATTCTAAATCCCATTGACCACAGCTTTCATGAAGGCAAGGTTTATGGCCTGATTGGCCACAATGGCTCAGGCAAGTCGACCTTGATTAAATTGATGGCCCAGCAGCAGCCCACCAGCCAAGGTGAGATTCACTTTGACCAGCGCCCGCTAAGTGATTGGGGAAACCGCGAATTCGCCCGCCAGGTGGCTTACCTACCCCAGCATTTGCCCAGTGCCGAAAGCCTTACCGGGCGCGAGTTGGTAGCTTTTGGCCGCTACCCTTGGCACGGTCTACTGGGGCGCCACACCCAAAAAGACAAAGACGCTATTGATCGCGCCATTGCCCTTACCCATACCGAGGCCTTCGCCGACCGCCTGGTCGATACGCTCTCCGGTGGTGAACGCCAACGAGTGTGGCTGGCGATGCTGCTGGCGCAAGGCAGCCGCTTTCTACTCCTTGATGAGCCACTTGCAGCGCTGGATATCGCCCACCAGATCGAAGTGTTGGCACTGATTCGCAAGCTGTGCGATGAGCTCAATCTCGGGGTGATTATCGTATTGCACGATATCAACATGGCCTCGCGCTACTGCGACGAACTGATGGCGCTGCACAGCGGCCGTCTGCTGGCTCATGGCGCCCCAAACGATATGATGTGCGACAGCACCCTAGAAGCGATTTATGGCCTACCGATGCAGGTCATGAAGCACCCCAACGGAGAGCACAATATCGCCGTTGCGCAATGACAGGTTACCTGCCCAATGGGCTGTTAGCGCTAGCCTGCGCCGGTTTTCTGGCTAACAGCCAGGTTATGGCTTCAGCGGATGTTGTGACCCTGGACTGGACGATCGCCGAGACGCTGATCGCCCTCGACAACCCACCGGTAGGTTTAGCGGAGATTCCCCCTTACCAGCGCTGGGCGGGTGCAGAGGCGTTACCCGAAGGCGTGCGTGATGTGGGCCTTCGCTCGCAGCCTAATCGCGAACTCATCGCTCAGCAGGCACCCGATCACATCCTACTCTCGCCGCTGTTTATGCGCTTAAGCGACCAGCTTGAGGCCATTGCCCCTGTCACCGGGTTAAGCACCTATCAGCTGGGCGAGCCTTTATGGCAACGTCTTCAGAACACAACTCATAGCTTAGCTGA
Source organism: Halomonas sp. ISL-56 (assembly GCF_018612805.1). Classification (NCBI taxonomy): domain Bacteria; kingdom Pseudomonadati; phylum Pseudomonadota; class Gammaproteobacteria; order Oceanospirillales; family Halomonadaceae; genus Halomonas; species Halomonas sp. ISL-56. The sequence goes on from NZ_JAGGRO010000005.1 coordinate 25,516, forward strand.
GCTAAGCGGTAACCAGGCAGCAGCCGCTACGCTGGTCAACGACATCGAAACCTACCTGGATCAACAAAAAGCGCAGCTTGAGGAGCAGCCTCCGCTGCTGGTAGTGCAGTTTATCGACGCACGGCATTTGCGCGTGTTTGGCGAGCAGAGCCTTTTTCAGGCGGTGATTGAACGCTTGGGGCTTACCAACGTTTGGCAACAGCCCACCAATCAGTGGGGCTTTTCGACGGCCGCTCTAGAAGAGCTGCTGGCTTACTCAGAGGCGGCTATCGTTGTCGTTGAACCGCTGCCAGTGGGCATGCAGAATGGTTTTTCCAGCAACGCACTGTGGCAACATTTACCCGCGGTGCAAGAAAACCGGGTCGTTCGCCTACCGGCGGTATGGAGTTTTGGGGGCTTGCCATCGGCGGCGCGCTTCGCTGAACGGCTCAGCGAAGCGCTGCTAGCCCGCCAGGGATAATTTAGAAAATAGTTTAGAAGATAATTTAGAAGATAGTTTAGAAATCGAGCGAAGCGGAGAGTTTTACCGTGCGCGGCTCGCCCTGAGTCAAATACCCCCCGGTTGCCGAAGCCCAGTAGTTCTCATCGGTGAGGTTTTCGATATTGGCACGCAGGGTGAGCGTGTTGGTATTTAGCGGCATCGCGTAGCGAATGCCGAGATCCCAGCGAGTCCACGCATCTACCTCAAGTTGGTTTGCGGCGTCTAAATATTGGCTGCCGTTACGAACGGCGCGGCCGCTGAGCGTCCAGCCCGGCGCTTGGGGAATATCCCACTCGCTGCCCAAGACTAAACGATAGCCAGGCACACCCACTGCGTCGTTGCCTTGGTTAGTGCCATCGTCCGTGCGGGTCAGCTCAGGATCGATCCACATGGCACTACTCAGCAGGCGCAGCCCGTCCAGCGGTTCACCGTAAACGCTCAGCTCCACGCCACGGTTGCGCTGTTCGCCATAGTAGCCATAAACGCTGGTCTCAGGGTCGATAAAGGCATTGGGTTGTTCGATTTCAAACAAGCTCAAACTACCGCCCAGGTTACCCAGATCGAGTTTGGCGCCTATTTCGTTCTGTTCAGCTTCAACCAGACCAATACTCTGCCCTGCATTAACCGCCGTGGTGGGCGCCGTATCGCCCGGTTGTAGTGCTTCGATATGGTTGGCGTAGAGCGATAGGGAGTCGGTCGGTTTTACTACGACGCCATACACAGGCGAAAGACGTGTATCGCTAAAGTTTGTGTCAAAGTTGCCGTCGTAATCATAGTTGCTGACGTCGACCTCCTGATAACGGGCGCCTAAGGTCAACAGCAGCCGATCATCCAGAAAACCTAGCGTGTCAGACAGCGATACGCCGTTATTGCGAGTACGGCTGCGCAGGTTCGGGTTATTCATATCCCCACCTGCAAACACAGGGTCACGCAACGAGACGTCAGTGGGCTGATAAATATTGGTGGGTAAGCCCGGAGAAGCCATTTCATAAGCCGAACGCGTGGTGCGATAGACGCTGGAATAGCCTAAATCCAACTGGTGGCTGACCGCGCCGGTATCAAAGGCGCCCCGCAAACCAGCCTGCCCACCAATACTTTCAGCACGATAAGGCACTTCCATCTGCCCGATAATGGCGGAACCATCCACTGCATTCACTACAGGCGTTGCATACATACCACTTTCACGAGTGTCGCTGCCACCCAGCGCTGCATAGGCAGTCCAACTGTTGGCAACCTCGTACTCACCGCGCAGCATCGCAAAATTGGTCTTCAACTCGGTATTGACCCACTCCGGCGCATAGTTGCTACCTGCTGAGGGAGCATCGGGGATGTTCATCAGGCCAGCCCCAACCCTGACTACCGGACGCCCACCATTCACTGTGTGAGCTTGATGCCCTATATCCAACGAGGCACGACCGCGTTCACCGCGGTAATCCAGTCCCACCACGGCGGAGGTTGCACGACGCTCTTCATCATCAATCGCGACTTCACCCCGGCCACGCTCAATACTGGCACGAACGCCAAACTGATGCTCATCGCCAAAACGCCGCCCAAGCTCTATGCAACTTTGCACATAGCCGCTATCAGTCACCCCCGTAGTCAGTCGGTTAAGTGGAGCATCTGCGGCCCGTTTAGGCTCAATGTTGATAGCACCACCGACGCCAGAGCCACTGGGTGAAACACCATTGGCAAAGGCATTGGCCCCTTTAAACAGCTCCACACGTTCGGCAATATTGGTCGCGACCACCTGACGGGGTAATACGCCATAAAGTCCGCCGTAAGCGATATCCTCACCATCAAGTTCAAAGCCGCGAATCTGAAATTTCTCCGCGTAGTTGCCATAGCCATAACCGCTTTGTACCGATGCATCATTGATCAACACATCGGCTAGCGTCTCCGCCTGCTGATTGTCGATCAGCTCAGCGGTAAACCCAATCACATTGAACGGCACATCGGCTGCATTGCGCTGCCCCCAGGTACCAACACGTGCGCCAGCAGCTACTTGGCCACCGGCAAACACAGGTGCTGGAATATCACCTCGCGCGGTCGCCTCCCCGATCACCGTTACGGTCTCAAGTGAAGTGTTGTCATTAGAGGATGCTTGAGCCCAGACAACGCTGGGCACAGGCAGCGCCCCTAGCAGCATGAACGTGAACGAGCGCCAGGAAAGAAAGGGTCGTGACATGGGGAGTTCCTATTTCAATAAGAGCAGGCAGTAGATGAATGACGCAATGAGAAGATAAACTCTACATCAAAGCAGAATCATTTGCATTTAGCATAACGACGCGTTCAAACACATATAACTATTTTAGTGATATGCATTATCGTTTATGATGGCTTCAGCCTTATATCCCCAGCGCCTTGTGTGACAGCACTGTGATAAAGCCCTGTGATGGAGACCCGCGATGCCCAACGCGCTACGTCAGCCGCAACTGTTCGAGCCTTCGTTGGCCGCCTGCTACACGGGGCCGCTAGCGAACTTTACGCCGCCCTTGATTGGCGGCACGCCCCCGCTGGAAGCGTTCAAAACAGCCCGTTGGCGGGCTACCGATTGGCTCAAAGAGGATCTCGCCCGCTTCGCTGAACAGTACCCAGGTGGTGACCCGCGGGCAATGGTATCTCTGTGGTCGAAGTGGCACTTCAGCGCTCTTACCGTCCCTACGCTGACCGCTAACCTACTGCTTAACCGTGACCTGCCGGTGGGGCTAGACGATATGCAGGTTATCTTTAACGATAAGGGCGCTACCTCGCGGTTGTGGCTGCCCCACGAAGGCACGCCGCTAACCACCTACGACCCGTTTGAGCGTTTTACCACCCTGATTGAACGGCACTGGGCACCGTTGATTGAGCAGTTAGCAGCCATTTCCGGCGCCGCCCAGCGGGTGTTCTGGAGCAATGCCGGTGGTTACCTAGACTTTTACGTCAACGCGCTGGGCGAACACCCGCTGGCTAATCGGCAAGCATTTGAGGCGGCCAAGGCGCTGCTGGAAGCACGCACCCTGCCCAACGACAAGCGCAATCCGCTGTTTCAGCCGGTGCGTTACTTTACACCTAAGGGTGGTGAGGAAGTTAAGCGGGTGCGCAAGCTCTGCTGCCTGCGCTATTTACTGGATGAGTTTGATGTCTGCGGCACCTGCCCGCTAGAGGGCTGCGACCTGGAAGCGCGCAAGCGCGCCAAACAGGCCGCCCGTTAAAGCGGTTTAGATATTTATTTGCGCGACCGCATCTTCACTTGCGCGCGCACGCTGCTCGCCCGTCAGCTCGCTTAACTGCCCCTTCGACATCTCCAGCAACCGGTCTGCGTGGACGAAGTAGCTGTCGTCATGACTAATAGCGAACACGGTTTTGCCCATGGCTTTTAAGTGCGGCAGCAGCTCGCGGTAGAACAGCCGCCGGAACTGCGGATCTTGATCCGCCGCCCACTCGTCGAGCAATAAGATATCGCGCTTTTCGGCAATCGCCAGCAGCAGCGCCAAACGTTTACGCTGGCCTTGGGAGAGCTGGGTGTTGATAACGCGATCTCCCTCCCACTGCAGTTTGTGCTGCATCTGCAGCCGTTCAAGCCAAGTATCGACAACCTGCGGATCAGCGGGCAGCCCGTCAGGACCCATGGTCTGATCAAACTGGTGGAAATCGGTAAACACGCTGGCAAAGCGTGCGCGGAATGCTTCCCACTGATCAGCAGTAACCACCTGCCCATCAATCTTGATAGTACCGCTTTGGGGGCGGTATAAACCGGAAAGCAATCTAGCCAGAGTCGACTTACCGCTGCCGTTACCGCCGATCAGAAATACCTGCTCACCGCGCTCCAGGGTCATATTAAGCGGCCCCACCTGGAAACCTTCGCCTTGGGCAGTATCTGGGTAGTGGTAGGTGACCTCCTCCAGCTCAAGGCGCTGCCAATCGGCCAGCGTATCGTCTACCGCAAAACTTGACTGGTACTCGGCTAGCTCCAGGCTGCTCAATTTATCAAAGGCCACTTGAGCACTAATTAAGGTTGGCCAGGCGCCCACCGCCTGAATCAGCGGCGTGCGCAGGAACAGCAGCGTCAGCGCAAACGTTGAGGCTACCGTGGCATTGGCCCAACCCAACCCATTTGAGAGGAAAAACACCACGCCGATGGCGCCCAACATCATAATGTTAGACCAGTTATTAGCGCTTAAATGATAGGTATCGGCGCGGATAATGTGGTGACGATAGTCGCGGGCATTGGCGGTATAGCGCTCATCATAGAAACGCCGGGCACGGTCGCGGTTCAGCGCCAGCTCTTTGCGCCCTTCTATGGCGGCCTGGAAATCTTTATACAGGCTGTCTTCACTTTCACGCACCAAGCGAAAGTGGCGATACACCCGCGACACCAGCACCCACCCCACGCCCATGGTGAACGCGATCCACAGCACAGTGATCACCACCATTTGCGGTGAAAGCCAAGCCAAGTAGGCCACCGAAGCCAGCGTCAGCACTACGCCCTGAATCAGCTCTGGCAGGCGCACAAAACCAATGGTGATGTTGCGCACATCGCTGGACAGGCTGGCCAGCAGCGTGGCGTTACCCAGCTGCTCCAGGCGCTCAATATCGGTGTCGAGAATCCGCTTCACCAGCCTCGAACGTAGGTCAAACACAAAGTGGTGCCCCAGCACGGTCAGCGCCAACTGCGTACTTAGCGTAACGGCCAGTAGCACCGCCAGCAGACCTAGAAATTGCGGCAGCGCGGCCATACTGCCTACTTCAATAAGCCGTTGATTGATAAACGCAATCACCCCAACGCCTAAGCCAGCGCTCAATAGGCTTAAAGCAATGGCGCCTAAAAAGGGCCAACGGTAGTGATGAAATACTAAGCGCAGCAGTTCCATGGGGCTCCTAGCCTTCCTGTAAAGGGCGCTGAAGTCTATCAGCAGCAGCTCTTGCCAAGAAAGCGTTATGCAACAGGGTTAATCAAGATGGCTAATCAACATGATGCTACGTGCTATCAGGTCAGATGGTTATCCCAGCTGAGTTCCAGGCTGGCGAGCAGTTCGGGCGCTGCCGTGTCAGGCGTGACACGGTAGAGCCCGCCCTGGCCGGAGGAGACCAGAAAGCCGCCGTTACCATCGCAGCGGGCACCGGCGGCGTCGGGTAATTCCAGGTTGGCGTTCAGACGGCCTTTCTCCGCATCCAGCAGCAGCACTCGATTGCCGCGCGGGGCGGTCACCAGAACGCTGGCCGAAACACGGCTAAACGCCACGCTGGCGGTGTAATGGTGCAGGCTGGCGGTGACGCCCTCGGGCAGCGACAGTTCAGAAAAGTGCCCGTCGGCATCCAGGCGACAGATTAACGGATGGGACTCCCACTCGGGGCCTTCAAACTGGTAGCCCGCGATCACCGTACCGTCCGCCGCCACATCAAGATGACGGCAGCTTAGCTGGTGATGCGAAGGTTCGTGACGGGCCTGGATCTCGCCGCTGTGGCGATCCATCAGCAGCAGCGCCGGGGCCATGGTGTCCAGATTAAGCTTTACCCGGCCGTAGTCGGGGTGGGTCTGAATGCCGCCCAAGCCAATGACTAGAGTGTCGCCGTCCGGCATCAGCCGAAGCTCATGGGGCCCAATACCCTCAAGCGGCATATCGCGCACATGGGCATAGCCGTTGGCAGCGTCGTAAACCCGCACAAGCCCGGCACTATCCGCCAGGCGATTGGCAGTGACATACAGGTAGCGCCCGCTTAGATCGAACACGCCATGACCATAGAAGTGGCAGCCCTCCCCGGCCGCAATTGTGTGGGCGAGCTGGCGGCTGTCGCCATCGATCACGTGCATCCGCGTGCCGGGGCGGCGGGCAAACAATACCGCTTGGCGTGAACCGGGCCGCAAACAGCCGCCGTGGCAGCGCTCAGGCACCTCGATCATAAAGCGGGCCTGGCCATCCAGTGCCACACCGGCGATGAAATGCCCGCCGCTGGGGTCATCCACCGCGCTAAATAGCCAGTCCACCTCCTCGCGAGCGGGCAGCGCCCAACTCAGCGGCGTCAGCGCTAGGGCGACGCTGCCTAGCCCCACTTTAAGCACTTGCCGTCGATGCATGGCTTAATCCCCGTCACTGGAGTTAAAGCCGCGCACCAGCCCCAGTTCGCCTGCGATCTCGTTACCCAGCAAATGGCGCAGCTGGCTGATATCGATGTAAAGCGACTGCAGACCGCGAAACGCCGCTTCATCGTCCAGGGCAGGCACCAAGCCCGGCGGCAGCTCGCTGGCTTGGGCGAGTGTCTTGTCCAACTGATCACGAAACGCCTCAGCGAGGGGCAGCGCGTCGGCCTCGCGAAGCAGTGCCGTGAGGCCGGGCAGGAAGCCGGTACGCAGCCCCTCCAGGCTGCTCTCTACTAAACGAACCGTCTGCCCACTACGCCAGGCTTCCGCCAGATAGCCGTTGGCGGGGGCGCCTTTGAGGCCCATGGGTTCACCAAGGCGCTTATCCTCAAGCAGTTCAAGGGCCTGGATGGCGCTTGCCAGGGTGGCTTCGGTGTAGTCAGAGGTATCAAGATAGTGCTCGCCAAAGGCCTGCCAGTCGCGATGCAGCGCACTGGTGGTATCCGCGATATGCGTCGTGATGGCCTGCATCAAATCGCAGGCGGCTGGATCACTAAGGGCCTGTTCGTCCATGGCCTCGTCATAAAGTAGGTACTCAAGGGCTGGAAAGCCCTGGATCGCCACACTGTCACCAGCAATCGCCTCGGCATCCGGCGCGTCGGCTGCTTTTAACCATCCGTTCACCTTGCGGCCTACCAGGTTTTTGCGATCCGGCCAGAACTGCAGCTGCCAGCCCCGGCTGTTCTGCTCAACCGGGCCAAACTGGATAAAGCGCACCGCCTGCCAGGCCTGGTAAGCGCTCAGCCAGTCATTTTCTAAACGCTGCCTGAGTGCTGCGTCGGGGCCCTGACAGAAACGCGCAGCGCTAGTCTCTAAGCGCACGGAGGCGGCACTCAGCTCAGCATACTGTAGCTCCACTGCGCCGTGCCAGATATCCCGCGGCGCGGGGGCATCCGCAGCAAAAGAGAGCGGTGCAGCCAGGAGCGTAAAGGCCAGCAACCCCAAGCAGCGAAAAGATGCGATCACATAAACTCCTTGGCGATCAAGCCTTTCAACAATTCAACAACCCCTTATAGGGATTCAAGAAAACGGATAAGTTCAGCGCGCTGGTCTTCGGGCAAGTCGCGATAGCCCTGAGTGGCCTCTTCCGCCTCGCCGCCGTGCCAGAGAATCGCCTCTTCCAAGGTGCGAGCTCGGCCATCGTGAAGAAAACCTGCCCGAGGGTTAACCGTGTGTGCCAAACCAATCCCCCACAGCGGCGGGGTGCGCCATTCGCGGCCATCGGCCTTAAACTCGCTGCGCTGGTCGGCCAGGGCGTCGCCCATATCGTGCAGCAACAGGTCGCTATAGGGCCATATTATCTGATCCGCTAGCGCCGGGCGGTCGGCATTCGCCGCAGTACGATGACGAGGCGTATGGCAGCTGGCGCAGCCGAGCGCATTAAATCGCTCAGCTCCCTGTTTCACCGCTGGGTCATCCATGTTGCGGCGCATCGGCACTGCTAGGCTGGAGGCGTAGAAGGTCACGAAGTCAGCTACGTCATCGCTGACTTCAGGTGTTCCGCCATTGGGAAAATCATCACAGCCCTGGCTCTGGGTGCAATCGGTTTGCAGTACCAGACTGGAGGTCAGCCCCATATCGCCAGCAAAGGCGTGCAGGTCTTGCTGCTCAATGCTGGGCTCGCCGGCTTTCCAGCCGAAGCGCCCAATGACGGTGCTGCCAGTGCGCAGATCCCAAACCCGATTGGCGCGTCCGGAAATACCGTCGCCATCGGCGTCGTCAGGATCGGCGGCGGCCAGCAGATCGGCTTCGGGAATCGCCTCCAGCAACCCCAGACCAATCATCGGCGGCGCCAGCCGCGGCGAGGTCTGCAGATCCTCGGGCAACTCGCCGTAGGCGGGTTCGGCAATCGAGTACAGCGGCTCCAGCAGGGTAACGCTAGAGCCATCGGCCAACGTCACCTCCCGCGGGCGATACTCGATCAGCATTTTGGCCTCTGGCTGCGCGCCAGATATCGCCGCCGTTTGTAGCTGCAGGCCGTAGTTGGGCACGGGAAGCGCACCGCGTTGTTCCAGAACCTCAGGCTCCGCTTGGCTGGAAGGCAGCGAGAGACGCAGAAAAAGCGCGATAGGGTTTTCATCGCCCGTCGGAGGATGTCCCCGGCCATCTTTTATGTGACAGCCCTGACAGCTATTGGTATTGAATAGCGGGCCCAGGCCGTCGCGGGCCTCGGTGCTGGCGGGGGCCGCCACCCAGGGGTTACGGAAGAAGCTATTGCCGACGCTGAAATCCAGCCGCTTGGTCATCGACATATTACCCAACGGCAGCGAATAGGCGTTGTGGTCGAACTGCTCCACCGAGCCATCGCCGCCGCTCATGGGCGTCGTTTGAATTGGCGGTGACTCACTGGCATATAGCGGCGCTGCCAGCAGCATTGGAAAAAAGCCGACTCGAATATAACGGCAGGGATCGACAATACGCCTACAGTGACTCATCACGCTCTACCTTGTGTACCTAATCGCTTGTCAGGAAAGCAAAAGCCGCACGACAGCGATGCTGCCGGCGGCTTACATTGCAACGCCAGTCGATCCTAGAACTGGTGACCAGCATCGTCAGGCTGCAAGGAGGTAACACCCAGCTTGCCAGCCGCCTGTTCGATGGAACCCGTTTGGGCAACGAGCGTGAGAATCGCCGCATTGATCAGTTCGCTGCCTTGCTCATTGCCCGGCGCGATCATCATATCGAAGGCCATCGGCGAGCTCTCGGCTTCCGCCGCCTGCTTGATAGCGTCAAGACGCGCCATCGTGGCGTCGAGCTGCTGAGCAAGCGTATCGGCAAGCTCGCCATCTTCCTGGGTTAGCAAGTCCTTCATTGAAGGCCCCTCTACCACGCTGCCATCAAGGCGCTGATAGGTGCCGGTGTAAATATTTTGAATACCCTGACCGTTGTAGTAATGGGAGTTGTGAGTATTGTCGCTGAAACAGTCGTGCTCATCCTCAAAAGAGTTGGCTTCAAGAGCGACCTTTAAGCGCTCACCGGCAAGCTCCCCCAGGGACAGCGAACCCATACCGAACAGCATGCGGCGCAAGCCCTCCTGATCACTTTCCGCCAACAGCTCCTGGCGATAGTTGCCCTCGGTATCCGGCGCCCACTGGGCAACCATCCACTCCAGGTCGTCGACTAGCAGGTCGGATACCGACTCCAGGTACGTGCGACGACGGTCGCAGTTGCCATGGGTGCAGTCATCGCCGGTTTGGTAATCGCTGACCGGACGCTCCCCGCCACCTGCCTCAAAGCCGTTCAGATCCTGGCCCCAGAGCAAAAATTCGATGGCATGATAGCCGCTAGCAACGTTGGCTTCCGAGCCACCGATTTCATTAAGATCGGCCAGAAGTTGCGGGGTAATCTCGCTGACGTCCAGGCTTTCGCCCTCAACATTGATTTGCTCGTTGGCAATGATATTGACCGTGGCGCCTTCGTTGCCCAGCTCGTGCTGGTAGTCATCGCCTTCGACGTAATCAATCATGCCTTCATCGAGGGGCCAGGCGTTTAGCTGCCCTTCCCAATCGTCTACCACGGCATTGCCGAAGCGAAACACTTCGCTCTGCTGATAAGGAATACGCGCTTGCAGCCAAGCTTGCTTGGCTGCGTTCAGGGTCTCGGTAGTGGGATTGGCCAGCAATTCGTCGATGCGCTCGTTCAACACCTCGGCGGCGTTGAGCGCATCGGCGTAATTGGCATGCGCCAAGTCGGCGTAGTGGGTCACCACGACATCGGCGCTAACGGTGTCGGCAGCAGCGGTGTTGGCAGTAAATAAGGCGAAAGGCATCAGCGCGCTAAGCGCAACGATGCCAGCAAGGGGGCGACGGAGCATGATGGCGGGCATGATAGTGTCCTTTGGGCTATGGCGTTACAGAAACTGCTAAAATACACAAATAACTAAAATAAAGTGCTAAGGCATCTAGCTAGCGTTGGTGTTACATCTCAAGTTGAAATGTAATTCATTGGCTTATGAGATTCAATCCCATTAAATCTCATATTAATCGCACCGCCGGGTTTAATCGCCATTTTTTTGTTTTACGTCACTTTTTTGCTGCTATGGAATGGGAACACCGCCATGCTGGATTACAAACTACTTCACGCCTTAGCGACAGTGGTGGAATGCGCTGGTTTCGAGCGCGCAGGCGATATGCTGGGGCTTTCGCAGTCGGCCGTCTCCCAGCGCATCAAAGCGCTGGAAGTTCGCCTGGGCCAGCCAGTGCTGGTTCGCCACCCGCACTTAGCCCCCACGCCTGCGGGCCAGCGGCTGCTGACCCACTACCAGCAAGTGCAGCTATTAGAGCGAGATCTGCGGGGCTCCCTACCCACGCTGGATGATCAAGCACCGCGCCTGCGTATCGCGATCAATGCAGATAGCCTGGTCACCTGGTGGGCTGAGGCCGTCGCACATATCTGCCAGCAGGAGGGGGTACTGCTGGATCTGGTAATTGAAGACCAGGATGTCGGCCTTAAGCGCTTGCGCGATGGCGATGTAGCCGCCTGCCTATGCGCCACTCCACAGCCGATTGCCGGGGCACGCTGTGTGGCGCTAGGCGAAATGCACTACCACCCACTCGCCTCACCCGATTATGTGGCGCGCCACTTCCCGGAAGGGCCCAACGATGAAGCTTTTCAACAGGCACCTGCCATTGTCTTCGGCCCCCATGATCAGTTGCAGCACCAGTTTCTCGCCCAGTGCGGTTACCATGGCCGCTTTCCTTACCACCTTTGCCCTTCTTCAGAAGGGTTTGTGCGCTTAGCCGCGGCCGGTATCGGCTATGGCATGATGCCCCAGCTACAGGTCGGCGAATTAATGGCAAGCGGCCAATTAACCAGTGTTGCTCCCGGCCACTCTTTAGCGGTGCCACTTTATTGGCATTTTTGGCGCCACAGCGGACAGCTCATTCAGCGACTTACTCAGCATTTGAGTTATGTCACTCATTAAGTATGAGGGTTTTAGACACGATCTTTTGCCAAAGCCAACTACACTCAAAGAGCTTATCGTACGGCACAGGGAAATTTGAGCAGCTAGCGCTATGTCGACGAATTAGCGGCCCCCGGCGGGTGAGGGAACCCAGGGAACAGCGGACGGGGTAAAAAAACGAAAAAAGCGATACCCTAATGCATGCAATACGTTTAACGGCGGGTGTTTACACCGGCCTGTTGCTGCTGCTTGCGGTTTTTTTTATGCCGTGGGCCCAGGCAAGCACTCTTTTGTCCGCATCGCCAAGCCAAGCGAGCTATTCACTTGCCGCTTATAACGAGTTCTGGCACGCCGACGAAGCGTCTTTAACGATTAACGATCTACTCGCCAAACCGCGTTCCTTTAAAACTACCCACCACGCCGAAGATTTAAATTTCGGCTATACCCGAGGTGATGTATGGCTGCGCACTCAGGTGCGCAACGACTCGCCGATTCCCCAACGTTGGGTGGTGGAGTTTGAGTACCCGTTTCTGGATTACGTGACGCTTTACACGTTTCGCCAACAGCTCAGCAAAGTACAGCTGAGTGAAGTACAGCTGAGTGAGGTGCAACTGAGTGAAGTGCAAATAAGCGGCAGTGCGGTTCCCGTTGAACGGCGCGCGCTCGCCCACCGCCAAGCGGTTTTTCCCCTTGAGCTGGCCGCCTTTGAGACTGTTACCCTGTATACCCATGTGGCTGCATCGGGCAGCAAGATGCTTAGCTATAATTTATTAACACCCAAGACCTTTTATACTCAAAACGATCAGCATAATTTTTGGCTGGCCACTTATTTCGGCATGCTGTTGGCGATGGGTTTATACAACTTACTGCTATTTTTTGGCTTTAAAGAGCGCGTATTTCTTCACTACTCGCTATTTGTCGCTGGGTTTGGGCTTGCCATCCTGGCATTTAATGGCATTGGCACACTGATGTTTTGGAGTTTTTTGGGTGAGAACACGTCACGCTTGGTGGCACTCGGTTTCACCTTCGCCTCTACCATGGCTACGCTGTTTGCGCAGAGTTTTCTTAACACCGAGACATACTGCCCACGCTGGCATCAGATATTAAACACCTTTCGCAGTTACTGCTGGCTGGCCGTTATCGCGTCACTGCTGCTACCGATTCCTGCGGCGCTTCATCTCATGGATGTGACGGGCTTTATGGCTGCGTTACTACTGCTGATATGTGGTGGCTACTGCAGCTTAAGACGGGTGCCAAGCGCCCGACTGTTCGTGTTTGCGTGGTCAGTGTTCCTGCTCGGCGCTGGCACCTTCGCGCTGCGCAACCTGGGCGTACTGCCCGCCAACTTTATTACCCTGCACGGCATTCAAATTGGCTCTGCACTAGAAATGTTGCTGCTCTCGTTTGCTTTGGCATCACGCTTTAACAAACTTAAAAGGCAAAAAGAGCGTGCTCAAGCAGCTATGTTAACTGCACTTAAAAAGCAGGAAGCCGTGTTGGAACAAAAAGTCGCCGCCCGCACTCGTGCGCTGGAGCATTTAGCCAGCTGCGATATGCTGACCGGTTTATTAAATCGCCACGGCCTCGCCCACTGTGCAGCAGAAGCGCTGGAGCGCAATCGTCAATACAACCAACGACTGGCATTGCTGATGCTCGATCTTGATCGTTTCAAACCCATTAACGACTGTTACGGCCATGAGGCGGGGGATTTTGTATTACAACAAATAGCTAAACGCATTGCCCATCTGGCACGTACGGGCGACCACTGCGCACGCTTTGGCGGCGATGAGTTCGTTATTATCATGGAGAATATCGAACCCGACGATACGCTTGATAACATACAGGCTCGAGTCGAAGAAGCTATTCGCTCACCGATCAAGCTCCCCTGCGGGGAGCGAGTCAGTGTCAGCGTGAGCATCGGGGTAAGCACTTGCCAAGGAACGGACGACGCTACGCTTGAAAGCCTGCTGCGGGAGGCCGATAGCCATATGTACACTGTCAAATCGCGCCAAGCAGTAGAGTGTTACCGCTACGGCTCGGCGAGTTAGTCCTCGGCGATTTAGTCCTTGGCAATTTAGTCTTTAGCCATTTTCAAGACGGTTAATCAAACAGGCTCATTCGCTTCATCACGTTATCGCGCTTGATTTTCCAATGGAATATCGCCCCCGCGACGTGCAGTACCACCAAGCCTAAAATGGCCCACCCCAAACGTTCATGCCACATAAACAGCTGTTCAGATAGCTGCTCGCGCTCGCCGATTAACCCTGGCAAATGCCAGTGAAAAAACTCAACGGGGAATCCACCGCTGGCCGTTGCCGCCCAGCCCAACAAAGGCATGATAATGAGCGCTAAATAGAGCAAATGATGAACGCTGGTACTCACCACTCGCTCGAAGGCGTTTAAAGGCGGCTCATGGTCAGGCACCACGAAGGCCAGACGGGTAATAATACGTAGCGTCATTAGTAGCAGGATCAGCACACCCAGCGTTTTATGGCTGGTATACAGCAAGTTCGTGAGCATATTGCCGACTAAAGCGACGGTGCGTTCATAACCTAAAAAGCCTAACGTTAAACCGCTAGCCAAGGAGAGCAACACCGCGCCCGCCACCAGCCAGTGCAGTACCCGATGCGGGTAGATATAGTGATCCAGTTCGTGCATGTAGTGCTCCTAACAGCCATTGCATTTTTTTAGTCTAGTCAGTAACGCTCCCTTGCGCTGATTAAAGCACTACGCGGCCATCAACGCTAAACGTTACTGACGAAATACCTTATAGCGCTTGTTCAGGCACGGCCAACTGCTCGCGTATTAACTCTCCCAATCGACGCGCAGGCTCCGAAGGTCGGTGCGGTGCCCGGTGCAGCGCCAGCTCAATCATTGGCAGCGCAGGCAGCCCGCTGCTCTCATCCAGCGGCCTCAGCGCGGGTGTTAGCATGCTGCGAGTCACCACCACGATGGCCAGACCAGCGGTCACAATCGGCGCCAGCCCCGCCATGGATTGGCTGGTGTAGGCAACTCGCCAGCTACGCCCGGCTGATTGAAGTGCCTGCTCAGCCACTTCACGAAACACATCTGCCCCCGGTGAGTAAAGTGCCAGCGACAGCGGGTCACTAAGCAGCGGCTGCTGGTTCATCCCCACGGCCCACAACAAAGGCTCCCGGCGAATAACATCGCCGCCTGGCGAGTTACGCTGCCGGGTGACCAGGGCTAAATCCAACTCTTTGGCTTTCACCTGCTCGACGAGGTGTGTGCTGGTACCGCAGATCACTTTCAACCCGACCGCGGGATAAAGCTGGTGAAAATAGGCGAAGACCGAGGGCAGTAGCGATGCATAGTCTTCAGGTATACCCAGGGTGAGATCCCCGGTGACCTGACGCGCCTGCATATCGCTCCACGTCTCATCATTAAGCGCTAATAGCCGTCGCGCATGGCTGAGTAAGCGCTCACCTTCTGAAGTAAAGCGTATTCGCCGCCCTTCCCGCTCATGCAGCGTGAGCGAGAGCTGCGCCTCTAACCGCTGCAGTTGCATGCTCACGGTGGACTGGGTGTAGGCCAGCCGTTTTGCGGCGGCGGTTACACTGCCGGTATCCGCGATGGCCACCAGGGTACGCAGCAGTGTCAGGTCTAACGTGGGAGCGCGCATATATCAGCCTTCATTTATCAGCCCTTATGTATCACCATCCTTGATGATAACGATCATAAAAGATCGATATTGTGATGTATTAATCATGAGTATGCTGCTCAGCACATTCACTAATCAAGGAGAACGCTTATGCATCCCGTTCACTCCCCCGCGTTATTCCCACGTTGGTACAGTGTTGGTGCGGCGTTAGTGGCCGTGATGCTTTGGAGTGCCGCGCCGCTGCTGGCGGAGTTTGCCAAAGCGACACCGCCCTTGCAGCTAACCTCCGTTACCCTGTTAGCAGGGGCATTAGCAACGTTGCCGTTAAGCCGCCGGGTTAAGGTCGCCAGCTGCGGCGTGGGCTGGCAGTTGAGTGTTTGGGTAGGTATCCCGCTGCTTATCTTTGGCGCCGTCAGCACCTATTTTATTGGCATGCGGTTAGCGCCCGCTGCCGAGGCGGCGCTGATTACCTACACATGGCCGGTGCTGTTTGTGTTACTCAGCCAGTGGAGCCGTTGTGGCCGCCTGCAAATTGCTGGGGTTATCGGCGCGCTGATTGCGTTTTCGGGTGCGGCGCTGCTGCTGGTTCCTCAAGCCATCAATGGAGGTCTGGGTGGCGCCACCACAGGCTATGCGCTAGCCCTGTTGGCCGCCTGCTGCTGGGCAATCTATTCATGGTTAAGCCAAGCAGCGCCAGTAGCATTAACGCCACTGCTGCCGCGGCTACTGCTCATCGCTTGCGCTATTGCCGTAGCGGCGAGCCTGGCACTCGAAGGCACGCTGGCATTTCCCAGTGGAGAAGCATTGTTGGCAGGTATTGCCCTGGGGTTAGGGCCTTACGGAGTCGCCATGGTGGCGTGGGATAAAGCGTTGCGCTGGGGCCACGCGAGCCTAGTGGGCAGCTTGGCGTATGGCGTGCCGATCTTGGCCGCCCTGCTGCTGGTGCTGGCAGGCATGAGCGTACTCGACTGGCGTTTACCCGCCGCAGCCGTGCTGGTGGTGGTAGGCTGCCTCAAAGCTGGCCGTTAACTCCTTACTATTTATACTACTTACTATTTATACTCCTTACACCTAACAATTTACTCCTCACTACCGACCAACGCCCCTATCACGATAAGCAACAGGGGCGTTGGGCATTATCGATCAACGCTAATCATTAAAGCTAATCATCAAAGCTCTGGGGGAATATTCGTCGGTTCCATCTCAAGGCTTAGTTCGAATAAGCCGCTACCGGTAGCGCTAAAGCCCCGAGCGCTGACCGTGTAAGTGCCGGGCAGCAAGGGCTCCTGAAGCCGTGAGTCAGTACCGCCCGCGCCATCGTCATCGCTGGCGACAAAACCTTGGCCACTGATCTCTATAAAGGTATCAAAATCAGCAGAGCGCATTTCCAACGTCACTAGCGAGCTCTCAGTCACCTCCAACTGGTACGTCAGCGGTTCACCGCTGTACCAACCGTTGAGCGATTCACCAGGGGTAAGCATGCCTTCATTACGCAGATCCACATCGGGCATATCCCGCGGTTCCATGGAGAGCGTAAACATCCCACTACTCTCGCCATAGGCAGTGCGTGCCGTTAACTGATATTCACCGGGGGCAAGGAAATCAGCGATGCTGGCATCCAGATTACCGGCACTGTCATCATCTTCGCGGTAGTAACCGTTAGGCCCCTCAAGCACCAGGTAAGAATCGATGTCGCTGGAGCGCATTTCTATCTGGTACATACCCGCTTCTTCTACCTCTACTTGGTAGCTAAGATCCTGACCACTGTACCAACCGTTGAGAGAATCATCTGGGGTTAGCGCTCCATCATTACGCAGCTCACCATTACCCGGCAACTCGTGAGGCGCGACTGAGAGCGTATAAACGCCATTGCCATCACCGTAGGCGCTGCGTGCTGTCAGAGTGTATTCACCCGGCTCCAGGAAATCGGCAATGCGCGCGTCTAAATCACCAGCACTGTCGTCGTCTTCACGAGCGTAACCATTCGGCCCTTTAATCTCCAGGTAGGCGTCGAAGTCGTCAGAGCGCATTTCCAACTGGTAAAGACCCGCTTCTTCTATATTCAGGGTGATTTCACGGGCATCGCCTTGCAACCAGCTGTCGATTGGCTCGCCCACGGCCACCGTGTCGGCATCCGTCAACTCAACGGTGCGGCTGACAACGGTAAACGGGCCATAGCTATGGGCATCGACACCGCTAACCACCACCACATAGTCACCGCTCTCCTCAATACGGTGGCGCACGACAGGGGCATTATCAAGCAGCTGTAGCTGGTCATCATAAAGCGCCACAACGCCCTGCAGGGCTCCGTTGAGAGAAACCTCAACAATCTCATCCTCTTCCAGTGAAATGGCATAGCGCATAAAGCGGCTACCATCGTTACCGTTCAATTCGCTGGCCGAGGTTATTTCGCCACGCAGGCGCTCATCAAGGGTGAGCTTTTCAAGGCCAACAATAGCCTCGGCAACCGGCGGCTGATCGGTGATCTCAGCGCTTTCGGCAGGCACTTCATCGGCGGTTTGCCCTGGCAAGGGAATAATTTGAGCGGCGAGAAAACCAACGGCGGCGCCACCAACCGCCACCAATACAAACGCAAACGAAGAGGATTTAGCCATGAGCGGTTCCTTGTTGAGTCGCAATGACAATCATTAATTAGATAAGCACTTTTGATTATAAGATGCTTACTCAATTAAAGTGAGCGTTTAATGAAAAATGCTGCATTGCACAAGAATCTTTCTCTATGCGTTTCATACCTAGGCTGATAAGTCACTGAAACCCAAGGCCACATAAGTAGAGATTAAAAAATCTTGAAATTGAACCTATCTGCATCGATCTTCTCAAAGCTTGCTGACTCGTTGCGACAAGGGTAGTATCGACAGGCCTATCAGGCACCTCATCAAGAGTGCGGGATTCGCAACACGCAAAACCGAGGTACTCCTATGGGAGCCCAAAAAAGACTGATCCGAACGATTTGCTTGGCAGCAGTAGTAGTAAGCAGTGCTGCCAACAGTGCTTTTGCACATGAGACAGAAACGCAGGAAGGCGTTGCCTCCTTTTACAGTGACCGCTTTCAAGGCGCGACCACTGCCAGCGGAGAGCCCTTTGACCAGCAGGCATTGACCGCCGCACATCCGAGTTTGCCATTTGGCACGAAGGTGTTGGTGACACGCCCGGACACGGGGCAAGAGGTAGAAGTACTGATCAATGACCGCGGCCCCTTTATTCAAGGACGCATTATTGATTTATCTAAACGCGCGGCTGCGAAGCTTGGCATGATTCGCCGCGGTACAGCTCCAGTGATGGTAACGCTGTTGGATTAACGGATAACACATCCTTGATTGTTGTGTGATACCCCTTAGCCTAATCAATGTGACAGCACACAAAGCACCATTAACACAAGACAGCAAACAGACAGGGCGACCAGCGATGGTTCGCCCTGTTTTCTTATGCGGCTTACCTCATGTGACTTACTTCCCGATACATTAACGAACTTGCAAGCAGGCTAAGTGTCTCTATGCTGCAAGGAGTTCAACACGCTATTTGCAGGAGGCACTTATGCAGTCACAATTTTATACGCTTACCGATTACCCCAACGGCCTACCCGACCGCGCACTATTCAAGCTGGAAACACAAACCCTACCCGATCTAGCCGAGGGTGAAGTGCGCATTCGTAATCACTGGCTTTCCGTCGACCCCTACATGCGTGGTCGCATGAGCGGTATTCGCACTTACGTGGAGCCGTTTGAACTCGGCAAACCGATGGAAGGTGGCGCCATTGGTGAGGTGATCGAGTCCAATGATTCAAGCCTGAAAGTGGGCGACAAAGTCAGCCATATGGGCGGCTGGCGGGATGTTGCCCAACTTCCCGCACAGAGCGTCACCAAGTTACCCGATCTCGACGTTCCCGAGCAGGCCTACCTGGGTGTGCTGGGCATGCCTGGCATGACCGCCTGGACTGGCCTCAACCTGATTGCCGAATGTAAGCCTGGCGACAATGTTTTAGTCAGCGCGGCCAGCGGCGCAGTTGGCTCGTTAGCCGTCCAATTGGCTAAAGCGAAGGGCTGTCATGTGGTGGGTATTGCGGGCGCCGCTCATAAGCTCGCATGGCTGGAGTCATTGGGCGTCGAGCCGGTCAGCTACCAAGATAGAGACGCTCACGAGCTTGGCGATGCCATTAAACTCGCCAGCCCCAACGGTATCGACGTCTATTTCGAAAATGTCGGCGGCATTTGTCTTGAAGCGGCACTTAGCCAGCTTAATGAAGGCGCTCGGATTGCCGTGTGCGGCATGATTGATGGTTACAATGCCAAAGAACCTGCTCCTGGCCCTCGTAATCTTGCTCAGCTAATTATGCGCAAAGCCAAAATGCAGGGCTTTATCGTCACCGATCACTGGGCGAGCTACTCCTATTTCCTAAACGAAGTGGCTCCCCAGGTAGCGGAAGGTAAACTGGATTATAAAGAGACCGTGAAAGAGGGCTTAGAAAGCACGCCCGACGCCTTCCTCGCCCTGTTTGATGGCGGCAACACCGGTAAAATGCTGGTCAAACTGTAGCGTTCCGCTCATCTCTATCCCACCCTTATTGCACCCTGGCCGCAGCACGCGTTGCGCTTCGGCCAGGGCTTCAACTAAGAAAAAATTATCAAAACGTTAGACCAATAGCGAATTGATAATTAAAATTGCCTTTAAGAAATGTGTGTTTTAACCCATCGGCGCTGTCGATGGGTTAGAGCGCGTTGTTGGTACATTGTTACAAGGGGACATCTCATGGAAGAAAGCACGCGCGATCACGGTAAAGGGCCAGCGATTGTCGCTGGCCTGTTACTACTTATTGTCGGCTTGGCGCTCGCTCTTGGCGGCAGCAAGCTCGTCAGCGTAGGCGGCAGCGCCTACTACTTAATTGCCGGACTTAGTATTATTGCCTGCGGCGTTTTATTTGCTCTGCGTCGCGGCGCCGCGCTGTGGCTCTACGCGCTGATACTTTTCGCCACTTTGGTGTGGGCATTGTGGGAGGTTGGCCTCGACTGGTGGCAGTTAGTGCCTCGCGTCGCCATTCTCTGCTTGATTGGCATTCTGCTGCTTCTGCCCTGGTGGCGTAAGCCGCTGCACTCAAAAGGCGGCAGCCTGGCGCTTGTTGGTAGCATTGCTGCCGCGGTTATCGTGGCCATTGCCAGTCAGTTTAACGACCCCGGCGCTATCGAAGGGTCGCTGGCAACTAACCGCTCATCAACGGCCGATAGCGTTAACCCTGCCCAAGTGGCGGACGATGACTGGCCCGCCTATGGCGGTACCAATGCGGGCACCCACTACTCTTCCCTTGATCAAATTACCCCGGACAACATCGGCGAGCTTGAAGAGGTATGGCGCATTCAAACCGGTGACAAAGCGGGCCCCAACGCGCCCCCGGAAATCACCAATCAGAATACCCCGCTAAAAGTGAACGACAGTTTGTATATCTGTACGTCTCACAGCCGGGCGATGGCGCTGTCTCCTGAAACAGGCGAAACCCTGTGGGCGTTTGACCCCGAAATCAGCACCATGGGGGCAGATGACTTTTCCGGCTGGGCGCATATGACCTGCCGCGGCCTCGCCTACTATGACGCCGCTAACTATTCTACTGATACTAGCGACGCTGCGACCGATAGCACAGAAGAGACGAACAGTGACGCTACCCCGAACAGTGCTACAGCGCTCTCTTTTGATATCTTCGATAGCAACGACATTTTCAGCCTGGATCTCTCCTTCTTGTCACTGATGTTTGGGGCTGAAGAAGAAAACGGCACCCCACAGCCAATGCTCAGTGAAACCGACGTTATGTGCCCACGCAGGCTCTACCTGCCGACGGCGGATGCGCGTTTGATTGCACTGAATGCTGACACGGGTGAGCGGTGCGCCAGCTTTGGCGATAACGGCGAAATTGATCTCACTAACAACATCGGTGAATTTTCTCCAGGCGGTTACTACTCCACCTCTCCGCCCACGGTCACTGAGAACCTGGTTATTCTAGGTGGGCACGTCACCGACAATAGCTCCACCGACGAGCCGTCCGGCGTTATCCGTGCCTTTGATGTGCATACCGGTGAGCTGGTATGGAACTGGGATAGCGGCAATCCCGATAACACCGACCCGCTACCAGAAGGTGAAACCTACACGCGCAACTCCCCCAACGTATGGGCACCAATCAGCGTTGATGAAGAACTGGGCCTCGTATACCTGCCCATGGGTAACGCTACGCCTGACCAATATGGCGCCAACCGCACCGAGAACGACGAAACTTATAGCGCAGGCCTGGTAGCACTTAACGTCGATGACGGTCAGGTGGCGTGGGTTTATCAGTTTGTGCACCACGACCTATGGGATATGGATACACCGGCACAGCCCGTGCTAATTGATTTGGCGACTAATGAGGGCACCCAGCCCGCGGTTATTCAGCCGACCAAACAGGGCAGCCTGTATGTATTGAACCGCGAAACCGGCGAACCGATTGTACCCATCGAAGAAGTACCGGTTCCGCAGGGCGCCGTAGAAGGCGACTGGACGGCCGAAACGCAGCCGCGCTCAGCGCTTAACCTGCTGCCATCGCCGCTCACCGAGCGCGATATGTGGGGTGCTTCACCGTTTGACCAGATGATGTGCCGCATTCAGTTCAATTCTTTGCGCTACGAAGGCCAATACACACCGCCTTCGCTGGAAGGCAGCATCGTTTATCCAGGTAACGTGGGGGTAATGAACTGGGGCGGCGTTGCGGTGGATCCTGAACGCCAAGCGCTGTTTACCGGGGCTAAATATTTGGCCTTCGTTTCCACGCTGGTGCCCCGCGAAGAAGTCGAAGAGGCTGAAGGCTCTGCCAGTGAACAAGGGCTGCAAATTAATGCAGGCGCGCCCTATGCCGTTAAATTAGGCCCGCTGCTATCAGTACTCGGCCTACCCTGCCAAGCGCCTTCCTGGGGTGACGTTGCGGGCATCGACTTGCAAAGCAATGAAGTGGTATGGAAACACCGCAATGGCACCACGCGGGACAGCATGCCGTTTGACCTGCCGATTGGTTTGAACGTCGGTGTTCCTGCGCTAGGCGGCCCATTAACCACCGCTGGCGGTGTGTCATTCTTGAGCGGCACGCTGGATCAGTACCTGCGCGGATACGACATCACCACCGGCGAGGAGCTGTATAAAGCGCGCCTACCGGCAGGTGGCCAAGCTACCCCGATGACCTATACAGGCCAAGATGGCCGACAGTACGTGGTCGTCACGGCGGGGGGCCACGGTACCTTTGGTACCAAGATGGGCGATTATGTAATTGGCTACGCGCTACCGGAGTGATCGGTTAGCTTAGCGACGCGTAAGGACAATCGCCAACGAGAACGGGCGGCCTCATCAATGAGCGCCGCCCGTTTTTATTTACAAAGCCTTTAAAACTTCTCTTTTAAAAGAGCACTTTTTTGAAACGTATCTCTTAGAAACTTACCTCTTAGAAACGCACCTCTAGCCCGCCATACACACTGCGCCCAGGAGCAGGTTCGTAGAAACGTCCAAAGGTGCCGTTCAAGCGCACGTTGGCGTAGTGCTCTTCATCAAACAGATTGCGCACACCTACGTAAGCATTTAGCCGTGTATCGCTACCCAACTGCCAACCATCCCCCACCCGCAGGTTCACCAGCCAGTAGCTATCCACCTCTGTCTCGTTAGCGTTGTCCGCCACCAAATCGCCCACATACTGGGTTTCCAGCGTGGCAAAGCGCTCATCAAGGCCTTGCCAGGTTAGCTGGTTGACCCAGGTTTGCTCGGGCAGGCCGGGAATACGGTTACCAGCGAAGCTTTCAGTGGGGGTGGCGAACTGATCAAACTCATAACGGGCTAGCGTCAGGGCGCTATTTAGCCGCCACTGGCTGGCCACCTGCCAACCCAGCGCCAGCTCAATGCCGTCACGGTCGGTGTCGCCTGCGTTTTGATAGAAAGTGCGGCCGCCGTCATCATAAGGCACCAGCTCATCGCGTACGCGTACTGAAAACAGCGCTAAATCGTAATCCATCGCCAGCGGCTCTACATAACCCCGCAGACCCACCTCACGGTTCCAGGCTTTTTGCGGTGACACCGATGGGTTAAAGCCGCCGCCCGCGGGGTTAGCAAACTCTGAGAACGTCGGCGTTTCAAAAGCGGTACCGGTATTGATATAAGCCTGATGCTGCGGGCGGTAACGATAGCTAAGCCCCGCCGAGCCGCTCCATTCGTTGAAGGTTTGCTCGCCGCTTTGATCACCATCGTCCTGATAGCGGTCATCTACCTCCAGCTCTACTCGGTCAAACCGTGCGCCAAGCGAAAGCGTCACTTGCTCGGTGAGCGCCAGATCGCCCTGGGCAAACACTCCCGCCGAGGTCGCAGTCTGCGTCTCTTCCGCCACCTGCTCGCCGATAACGCCTTGGCCGTTTACATCGTTGCGGAAGCGCTCATCGTCCTGGCGGGCCACATCAACACCGGTGATATAGCTTAACGGCAGGCTACCCAGGCTGACTTCATGGTGATACTCAGCGCTCGCGCCCAGGTAGTCGCGCTGGTAGCCGATGCGGCTATCGCCCACGTAGGGCAGTTGCTGCTCAAAATCACGCTGGGCGATAAAGCCTTTGAGATAAAGCTCGCCAGAGCCAGCGGACAAATCTTCGTACTGTAAGCCAAGCAACTGCTGATCGACATTCTGCCCTGCGTCTAGCGCCAGCGAATTAGGTGCGGCTTGATCACGGCCACTCGCCACTTCACGCGCGTTCAGCGCGCCGGGATCTTCGGAGCGCGGGTTGTCGAGCAGATTGATGATCGCGGTTAACGCCCGGTCGCTGCCTAGCTCGCGGCGCAGCTTGGCATTCAGCAGGTACTTCTCTGTGGAGCTTTGCTCCCGATAGCCATCCACATTGAGCGCCGAAAAACTCACATGGTGCGACCAATCCCCCTGAGCGCCCCCTGTTTGCACAACCGCCTTGCGGTAGCCATCGCTGCCCACTTCGGTGCGCACACTCGAGCCAGGGTTATCACGCCCATCGGCGGTGGTGACATCAATCACCCCACCCGCCGCGTTACCGTAGAGCACCGAAGAGGGCCCACGGATCACTTCAATGCGCTCTGCGCTGTCCAGATCAATGGCATCCAGCTGCGCCTGGCCGTCCGGCAGCGTATAGGGAATACCATCCACCATCACAGTAATCCCGCGCACCCCAAACGGCGCCCGGGCGCCAAAGCCGCGAATGGAGATTCGCTGGCCTTGGGCAAAGTTATCGCGATTTTGCAAAAACACCCCTGGCACGCGTACTAACGCCTCATCCAGCCGTGTACGCTGCTGCCCCTGAGCAATCGCTTCGTGGTCAAGCGTTGAAACCGCAGCGGGCGTAGCGTAAAGCTCCCGCGATAGCCGAGGCGCCGTCACTTCCAGCGTGGCCAAGTTATTGCTATCGGTCGGACTCTCTTGCGCCCAGCTTGGGCTTGCGCCCAGGCAGCTTAATAAGCAAAAAGACGTGGTAGTTACTTTTAACGGTACTTTTTTTAACGACGCTTTTTTTAACGATGCTTTGAACACGGGATTCCTTCCAAACAGCATAGAGCGGAAATAAATGGCGGAGTTGAACGAATGTCTACTCGGCTAGTCACAGAGGATTCGCCAAGGCATGGATAAATAGATAGATCGTGCCTACACTTGTACAAGTTACACCAATGAAAGCAAAGGAGGCTTCATGGCGTTTACAGCGACTGATCCAATCAAGATGATTTTTGCCGTAATACTTCCCCCACTCGGCGTTTTTTTTGAGGTCGGTTTTAAAGGGCATTTCTGGCTGAACATTATTCTAACGCTATTTGGCTTCGTACCGGGCATCATTCATGCGTTTTATGTAATATTGAAACATTAGGTTTTAACAGCCTGGTTTTAATAGCCGGTTATTGAGAGCCACGTAGCGTAAAGACGAAGCCGCCCAAGCTAACACTTGGGCGGCTTTTTTATGTCATTACGACAAGCGGGCATGGCGCCGCTTATGCAACGCGTGAACGCGCTCATCCAGCTCCGCTATCGGGCCTTCCACCTTGAGCCCAGGCACCACCTGCTGAATAGGCAGAATCGCGACTGGCGATGGGGACACACCTAAATCGTCAAGCCAGCGACTCAGCTGTTGAGATGAACTGACGTAGACAATTCGCCCAAGCCCTACCCAGCCATGGGCAGCGGCGCACATAGGGCAGTGCTCACCCGATGTATAAACGGTTGCCTTTGCTCGCGCCTCTGGCGTCATATGCTGCGCCGCCCAGCGCGCCAGGAAGAACTCAGGGTGCTGAGTTGAATCCCCACCGGCAATGCGATTACGGTCTTCTGCCAAGACATCCCCTTCGGCACTTACCAGCACGCTGCCAAAAGGTTCATCCCCCGCGTTAAGGGCCTCTTCGGCTAGCTCAACGGCACGGGTCAAATATCCAAGCTCTCGATTATCCATTGTAGGTTCTCCGCTGGATTAGTGACTGTCTCAACAACTGCCTCAACGACTTTACTCAACGACCTGCGCTGATTAGCCTTTTACTGCTTCTGGCGTGTCGCTTTCGGGCACTTCCTGTAACTGCTCACCTTCGCTTCGAGCAATGACTGAGGTGCCGACCAAGTCGCCTGTCACATTTAACGCGGTAGCGCCCATTCCCACCAGCGCATCAATCGCAGCCAGCAGCGCAACCGTCTCGATGGGCAGCCCCACTTGGGCAAACACAGTGGCAATCATGATAATACCGGCCCCTGGCACCCCTGCCGTACCTACCGATACCAGCGTGCCAATTAGCACGATCTGCACCATGCTAATGAAATCCAACGGCGCGCCAATCACATTGGCCGCAAATACCGCCGAGATAGCGATACGAATCGCTGCCCCATCCATATTTAAAGTAGCCCCTAACGGCAGGCTGAAGCCATAGATGCTTTTGGGGATCCCTAAGCGGTGGGCAGCATTAATAGTGAGCGGTAATGTACCCGAGCTACTTTGGGTGGCAAACGCAGTGGCCATCGGCGTACGGGCCTCGCGGAAAAAGGTGCGCAGCTTCACGCCAAACAGTCGCATGATGCCGCAATAAATCAGCAACTGGGTTGCTAGAGCGATATACAGTACAACCACCATATCGCCCAAAGAGAGCAGCGTTTCCAATCCCTGCTGACTCACCGTTTCAGCGACAATCGCAAACACCCCGATAGGCACATAGTGCAGCACCCCTGACATCACTTTTAGCGTGACCTCGTTGAGCGCCTCAATCACGCCATAAAGCCGTTCCCCCATGGCATGCTGACGCTCCGACTGACGCATTTTTAGCAGCGCAATACCAAACACCAGCGCCGTGAAAATAATGCCCAGCATATTGAGTTCGGCAAACGCACCAATAATATTATCCGGCACGATATTCAGCAGCGTATCCACAACGCCTGGATTCTCGGGCACCGAGAAGCTGGCACTCTCGTCCAAGGACATACCACTGCCGGGGCTAAACAGCGTGGCAACAGCCAAGCCCACCATGATCGCCAGCGCCGAAGAGGCCAGGTAATAAATGAACACCTTACCGCCGACGCGACCGGCACTGCCCTCGCGGGACTGGTTCACCCCGACCATCAGTGTGAATAGCACGATAGGCACAATCAGAAATGTAAGTAGTCGCAGAAGCAAATCCCCTAACGGCGCCAACCAAGCAGCCACTGCCTCACCACCGACAAGGCCAACCACAACCCCCAGCACTAGCGCGATAGTGACGCGTAAAATCAATGACGCCTGTGAATAGGCCTTCCAGATACTTGTCATTTAAGTCCCTAAAGATTTGAGGAAATTGGTAGGTCTAATAGTACCTACCACTCTAGTACCTACCACTCTATTAGTGTGGCACAGCGATATCTAGCAAGTGGTAAAGCAGGTAGCTTTCAAAGGCCTCACCGAAAGTGTATTGAAAATGGGCTGGTAATAGCGTCTTTCACTGACCCCATAGGTAAGATAATCCAGAAAGGCTTTGACACACGCTACGATCCATGACACTGTAGCGTCAGTTGGTTAGCAAGCAAGCATGGTTTCAGAAGTGTACGAAAAAGATTTAGAAATGTACGAGATAGACATGTACGAGATCTTTCGGCAAGACTGTAATTGTATTCCTTGTTTTATCCGCTATTAATCTGGGTGATACCAGGAACTTTACTAAGCGCTTTGCGCGAAAGGATTTTATTATGTCTACTGGCACAGTTAAGTGGTTCAACGATACTAAAGGCTTCGGTTTTATTGCTCCTTCTGACGGCGGCGATGACCTGTTTGCACATTTCTCTGAGATTCAAGCAGACGGCTTCAAAACCCTGCAAGAAGGTGCTAACGTTTCTTTTGACGTTACCCAGGGTAAGAAAGGTCTTCAAGCTTCAAACATCAAGCAAATCTCCTAACATTTATTGTTAGCAGTTTGCTCGAACCTTTCGAGGTTCGGATAACAAGGCCCGCTTATGCGGGCCTTGTTGCGTTTGGAGTATGCTGCGTTTGGAATATAAAGCAGAGGCTTCAAACCCTCAGCCACTGCACTACCCGAACATCTACCGTCACTGCCAGCATCTCAAGCGACGCCGCGCGAGCACGCCCTTCGGCGCTGGCCCGGTAAAGATGCGGCGTCATCGCCAACAGATCGGCAATTTCTTCGCTTCCCTTCAGTGTTAACGAGTAGCTTACTCTCTCGCTGCTATGGCTGGAAAAGCCTTCCGGCACTCCCACCTCATTCGAACGTTCGGGTTTTAATGTGGGATAGATAATTTCCCGCAGCTCGCGCAGGTGATCAGGCCCCGCCTCTACTTGCAGCAGCACGCCGCCCGTTTTTAGCACACGAGCAAACTCGCTAGTCACAGGAAAGCCAAACATGCACAGCACGCTATCCAGCGTTCCTGTTTGCACCGGCAAGTGCGCATTGCTACCCACCACCCAACTGCTTAGCGGAGAGTGCTTTGCATCTTGTTTGGCAGCAGCCAGCACTGCCCATTTAGAGATATCCAACCCCATCAGCAAAAGTGACCGCTCGTTAGCCGCAGCGTCAGCTAATTGGCGAAGGTAGTAACCTTCCCCACAGCCCGCATCCAGGCAGCTAAACGGCTCACTGCTTAGCGATTGAACCTCAGCATGGCCCAACACGGCATGACTGACCGCATCCGCAATGGGCTGATAGTGCCCAGCGTCAAGAAAGCGCTGGCGAGCAGCCACCATTGCCTTGCTATCACCCGGATCATGGGAGCGCTTTTGCTGCACCGGCAGCAAGTTAACGTAGCCCTGCTTGGCGATATCAAAGCTGTGCCCCTCAGGGCAGCGCCAAGCGCTGCCCGAGTGAGCTAACGGCTTGCCATCTAATGGGCAGGCCAGCGCCTGGAAAGGAGTGATGCTCATAGCTGTTTCTGTAACCATTGTGGAAGGGTTGGAAGTGCTACGGCGCGCTGGCCATTCAGCGCGTCACCAGGACAATACCGACCAAAATAACCCCGCCGCCGATCAGAAAATTGATGCTTAGCGGCTCATTAAGCAATAGGGTACCAAAAAGGACGCCGAAAAGTGGGCCTAGAAAAGAGAACACGCCCAACTGGGACGCGCGATAGCGGCGAAGCAGCGTGAACCACAGCATCAGCGCGGCAAATGAAATAATCAGCGCCTGAAAAGCGAGGCTAGCAACCGCCAGGGAAGTAAACTGCGCGCTCACTAACTGACCCGACAGCGCCGCCACTGGCAGTAGCAGCAGTGCCGTCACACTTAGTTGATAGCTCAGGGTGAGCTCTGCAGGGGCCTCAGACAGCGATGTCTTGCGGATCACCACCGTCGTCGCCGCCCAAGAGAACCCAGCCAGCAAACCCAGCGCATCCCCGATGAGAATATCGATGCTGTAAGCACCGCTCGGCGCCATGGCAATCACCATGCCCAGAAAGGCCAAGCCAACGCCCCACCACTGGCGAGTGGAGAGCTGCTCCCCCGGCACCCAGAGATGTAGCCCAAGCGCTGCGAAAATAGGCGCAGTATAGAGAAAGACCGACATATGCGATGCCAGCGTGTAGGTCAGCCCCCAAGCGACAAAAGCGAACTCGGCAGCAAAGCCCAGGCCAACCAGTAACCCAGGGCCCCAGTGGTGCCCCACATCCGCCCAGCGAATGCCGCGCCAATAGGCGAGCAACCCCACCAGACAACCGGCGATAGCGGAGCGCAGAGCGATCTGCACCACAGGTGAGATATCCTCAGCCACGCCTTTAATCGCCACCTGCTGAAACCCTAGCACCAGACAAAACAGTAGCATTAGCGATGCAGCCGTCGCATCCACAGACTTTCGCTGCGTACGCCCTAGCATGCTGGCAGCATGGGCATTTGAGGCTATCCTTTGATTATTCATGGTGAGCTCCTATAACATCAAGGCGCTCATTGCAGCAGGAAGCGAAACGCCATACAAACGATTACTTATCGGGCCTAGGCTTAGGAAAAGTCATGCTATGAGACATGCTATGCGAATTGAAAGGCTACCGCTGAATGCGCTGCGCGCGTTTGCCGAAGCGGTGCGAGAAAATAGCTTCAAAACCGCCGCCCATCGTTTAGGAGTGACCCCTGGCGCCGTTAGCCGACAGGTGAAACAGCTAGAAGATCACTTGGGCGTGGTGCTATTCGAACGACATGCCAATGGCGTGTGTGCGACCGAAGCAGGCAGGGGGCTTGCTGAAGATGTGCAAGCAGGTCTTTTGCGTATCGCCAGCGGCGTGCAGAACGTCACCGAGCGCTCCGAGGATGCTTTTCGTTTGCTACTAAGTGCGCCACCTTCTTTCCTACAGCTTTGGCTACTCCCCCGCTTACCCGGTTTTGAAGCCAATGAGCGGCAAATAGAAATTTCCCTGGATGCCGAGGCCCGCTTGACGCCGCCGTTATGGATGCCCAACAGGGCCCGCTTATCGTTACGCTACGGCCAGGGGCCCTGGCCCGGCGTCACCAGCCAGCGTCTGTTTGAAGACACCCTCTTTCCTGTTTGCTCGCCCACCCTGTTAGCGCAGGAAAATATCCACACGCCCGCCAACTTGCTGGCCCAGACACTGCTCACCGTGGACTGGTGCAGCCATGCGGGTCACCCGATCCCAAACTGGCACGACTGGTTTAAAAACGCTGGGGTCGCAATCAAGAAGATCCCCCACCAGCGCCAATACTCGCTCTACAGTTTGGCGCTCGACCAGGCTATGGCCGTGCAGGGCGTGGTACTGGCCAGCTACCCATTGGTGGCCGATCGGCTCGCTAGCGGGGTGTTGGTACGCCCCTTTGCGGAGCACTACCCGCTAGCCTCACCATTTGCCTATGAACTGATTCTGCCTTGTGAAGGCGTAACACCACCGGCGGTGGCACGCTTCATCGAGTGGCTCGAGCAAGAAGCCGCTCGCTTTCGTGGCGCAACGCTTTAGAGCTTTGCCTCGGCTTCTCGTTTGTAATCCTGAAACAGCCCATACTGCCACTGCCTTACCGCCAGCACTGACGTGGTGCCAAACCGCTGGTGAATAGGCAGCCCACTTTCTCGTTCACACAGGGAGTGGAACTCTTTAGCAAGACGCTGCATGGTCTGCTGCCATTCGGCATTACCCGCGGGGGATAACAGGCCATTGAGTACCATCAGCTTTTCGCTGTCGCTATCAAAACGGGAGCGGAAAAACTCGTTGGCGATATGCTGCTGAAAAAAACGCTGGATCGGCCCGTCCGCCCGCCAGCGAAAATTAGCGGCTACCCGCCGCCTGATGCGGTTGCCGGGGAGTAGCTCAATCAACTGAAGCCGCTCAAGCTTGAGTAACTGCCGGGTACACTCCGGTTCACTTAGCTGGTACTGGCGATGAATTTCGTCGAAGCTATAGCCATTGATAACGCACACGGCTACCAGGAACAGCTCGCGGTCATCGACGATACTTTGCTCCTGGGCCTGAGTCAGTTCCTGGAGGCGCTGCTCCCCTGCCTGCATGGCCTGCACCAGCTCTGCGAACTCAAGGTTGAGCTGATCGCAGATGCACTCCAGCCGCGCCAGCGTAAAGTGCTTTTCAGCGAACAGGCGCTTCACCGAGGCCTCGCTCAGCGCTAACCACCGGGCAACATCGGCGTAGGTTTTACCCTGAGCGCGCAGCTGGCGTTTTAGCGTTTCAATCAGAGAGTCGGCTTGAGACATAAAAACCTCATTAGGGGGCACGGAAGGCATTACACATAAAAGTATCGCATAATGCTACCAACTGGCACTCATATCACAACTTTGTTCAAATTGGTTGCAACAAGTAAGCCTCATAGAGAAAGTACTACCACTTACGGGGATTTATAAGGCTACACAACCATGCATCGACTGCTGCACTTAAAGGGCGCTTGGCCCTATCTGATCGCCATCTTTCTCAATGCCTTTGTGGATTTGGGGCACAAGATTGTCATTCAGAACACGATTTTCAAAAGTTACGATGGCGAAACCCAGGTCGTACTTACCGCACTGGTTAACGGGCTTATCCTGCTGCCATTTATTTTACTGTTTAGCCCGGCGGGCCACGTGGCAGACAGCTACCCCAAGGTGCGCGTTTTACGCATCTCTGCCTGGGCAGCGGTGGCGGTTTCTCTGGGCATTACGGCTGCTTATTATCAGGGCTGGTTTTGGCTAGCGTTCGCGATGACGCTGCTGCTGGCTATTCAGTCGGCCTTCTACTCACCGGCTAAATACGGCCTGGTAAAAGGATTGTTCGGCAAGCCGCGCCTGGCAGAAGCCAACGGGTTGATCCAGGCCGTCACCATTGGCGCCATTCTGGCAGGCACCGTGGCGTTTACCGCCCTGTTTGAAACCTGGATAACACCTAGCGATCAAACCCCAGCGCAGCTGTTGCGCCAGATAGCACCACTGGGCTGGCTACTGGTGCTTAACAGCGCTATTCAGGTGGCAACGCTTTATCGTCTGCCGCTGGATAACACCACGCGCCCTGATACTCCGCTCACCTGGCAGCGCTACATTAAGGGCACAGCCCTGAAAGATAATCTGAAGATTATCGCCCGCCAGCCGGTCATCAGGCTCTCCATTATCGGCCTGGCCACCTTCTGGTCGGTGGGCCAAGTGCTTCTCGCTGCCTTTCCTGCCTATGCCAAAGAGGCTTTACGTATCGATAACACCCTGGTGCTGCAAGGCATTCTGGCGGCTAGCGGTATCGGGATTGCACTGGGTTCCATGCTGGCCAGCAAGTTTTCACATAACCGCATAGAGACAGGCTTGATCCCTGTCGGCGCTGTCGGGGTAGCCGTGGGGCTATGGTGTCTGCCGCTGTTAACCACGCCTGTTGGCCAAGCGCTGAACTTTGTGTTTATCGGCATGATGGGTGGGCTGTTTATCGTACCGCTTAACGCGCTAATTCAGTTTCACGCCGCCGACAACGAGTTAGGTACCGTGCTGGCTGCCAACAACTGGATTCAAAACATCGCCATGTTGGGCTTCTTGGTGCTCACGGCGCTGTTCGCTTTAGCGGGTGTAGATAGTCATTATTTGCTGTTACTGATTGCCACGGTGGCGATGGTAGGCGGCGGCTACACCATTGTTAAGCTGCCGCAAAGTCTGGTGCGCTTTCTGTTGAGCTTCCTGCTGACACGCCGCTACCGCGTCAACGTTCATGGCTTGCAAAACCTGCCCGCCCAGGGCGGCGTGCTGCTATTGGGCAACCATATCAGTTGGGTTGATTGGGCCATGGTGCAGATTGCCAGCCCCCGCCCCGTGCGTTTTGTGATGCTCAGATCGGTTTATCAGCGCTGGTACCTGCGCTGGTTCTTCAAAGCACTCGGCTGTATTCCCATCGAGCGCGGCAGCGGTGCCGAACAGGCGCTGGCCGATGTGGCGGAACAGCTCAACGCAGGCGAGGTGGTGTGCCTGTTTCCTGAAGGGGCGATTAGCCGCACGGGCCAGCTGGGTGAGTTTCGCCGCGGCTATGAGCGCGCCTGTGAAATGGCCAACCCCGATGTAAAAATCGTACCTTTCTACCTGCGCGGTCTGTGGGGCAGCCAGTTCTCCCGCTCGTCCAGCAAGTTAAAAGAGCTGCGCAACGCGCCGCTGCACCGCTCGGTTGTGGTCGCCTTTGGCAAGCCGCTGCCCAAAGATACCCCCGCTGATGTACTGAAACGGCGCATCTTTGAGCAGGCTACCCGTTCCTGGCAGCGGGCCATGGACGAGCTACCCACCCTGCCAGATGCCTGGATTCAAAGTGTTAAGCGCCGCCCTAGCGACCTTGCCCTGGCAGATACCCTGGGCCGCCCCCTCAACGCAAGCCAGGCACTCACCGCCAGCCTGCTATTGGCAAAACGTGTTCGCAAGCTCAACCCAGGGCAGAACGTTGGCCTACTGCTGCCGACTAGCAGTGGCGGGGTTATCGCCAATATGGCCACGCTGCTGGCGGGTAAGACGCTGGTAAATCTTAATTACACCGCCGACCAAGCGGCGCTCTCTTCTGCCCTTTCCCAGGCTGAAATTACCACCGTGTTCACCTCACAGCGCTTTGTGAAAAAGCTTGAGCAGCGTGGTCTCGACGTTAACCAGCTACTGAGCGGGAAGCAGGTGGTTTTTTTAGAAGACCTGCAAACCACGATTGGCCACGCCGAGCGTTTGAGCACTTGGCTTGCGGTGCGCATATTGCCGACTTGGCTACTGCAGCGCTGCTTCTGCCGCAACCATGATACCGACGCCACGGCGGCGATTCTGTTCTCAAGCGGGAGCGAAGGCGAGCCCAAGGGCGTGATGCTCAGCCACCGCAACCTGATGGCCAATATCAAACAGACCTCTGACGTGCTTAACACTCAGAGCAACGACGTGGTAATGGGCTCCCTGCCGCTGTTTCACGCCTTTGGCCTTACCGTCACCCAGTTACTGCCGCTGATTGAAGGGCTACCGCTGGTATGCCACCCCGACCCCACCGATGCCCCTGGCATCGCGGGCGCTATTGCCAAGCACAAGGCCACTATCATGTTTGGCACCTCCAGCTTTTTAAGGCTGTTCGTACGCAGCTCAAAAGTGCACCCGCTAATGCTGGAAAGCCTGCGAGTAGTGGTTGCCGGGGCGGAAAAACTCGATGACAACGTACGCACCAGCTTTGCGCTGAAATTCCACAAACCCATATATGAAGGCTACGGCGCCACTGAAATTGCCCCCGTCGCTTCGGTCAACCTTCCCGATGCCATGGGCGTTCACTATCAACAGGTGCAGCGTGGCAGCAAGCCAGGCACCGTGGGTATGCCGCTGCCCGGCACCAGCTTCAAAATCGTCGACCCGGAGAGTTTTGAAGAGTTGCCCACTGGCGAGGCGGGCATGATATTGATCAGCGGCCCGCAGATCATGCAAGGCTACCTGAACGACGCCAAGCGTACGGCCAAAGCACTCCATGAAGCCGATGACCACCGCTGGTACATCACAGGAGATAAAGGCTTTATCGACGAAGATGGCTTTTTGACCCTAATTGACCGTTACGCCCGCTTTGCCAAGATCGGTGGCGAAATGATCAGCCTCAGCGCGGTTGAGGCCGCGGTTAAAGCGGCTCTGGAAGATACAGATACGGCGCTGATGGCGGTTAGCCTTCCCGATAGCCGCAAAGGCGAGCGCATTGTGCTGCTGTCAGAAACAGCGCTGGATGCCAAAACCGTTAAGACCGCGATGCTCGCCAACGGTACATCATCCATGATGGTCCCCAGCCACTGGTTTATGGTGGAAACCATTCCTCATCTAGGCTCTGGGAAAGCAGATTTCGCAGGGGCGAAACGTTTGGCTCAAGAACTGATAGAGGAAGAGCTGAAGCAATAAAAAAGCACCAACTAGTGCTGTACAGCAACGCTTCACTATTCGCTGTACAGCACTCGCTCCTCGCAATAACACAGCTCAGAATCCAGCACGCCTCTTGGCTACCGAGAGGGGCTTTTGGGGTGGGCAGAAAAGTGCTGGAGAGTAACGCCACATACAACACCAATCAAAGGCAGGCATCTACTTACCAATACAAACTTCTTTTCGCACCAAAGCGGAGATATTCCCTAGAAACGTGCACTAGGTTGAATGTTTCTACCAGTTCTTATTGACTTAAAAGCATGTATAAACTTTCACTTATATAATCAAAACAAAGGGTTAATTTAATTTGGCACATCACCTGCATACGTTCAAATGTTTCGTATATAGGCCAGATAATTAGAGCCCTGCAAATTCGTTCACCACAGCGCCTGCTGCAGTAGGACGACATCGCGCTTCTGAAAGGACTCTACTTGCCTGCCTTTGACTTAATAGCGAGGTAGCAATGTCATTCAATCCAGAAGGTGTGACGCGTCGATCTTTTTTGGGCATGGTGGGCGCGGTGGCCGGTGCAGCAGCCATGTATTCCGCAATGAGTACAATGGGCTTTGCCTCCCCATCCAATTGGCGGGGGCGTTTAAACCTTGAGGGAGCTCCCGATAACACCAATATCTTAATTTTAGGGGCTGGTTTAGCGGGCATGACGGCAGCTTTTGAGCTGCGCAATGCGGGCTACAATGTAAAAGTCCTTGAATACCGAGATAAAGCTGGTGGCCGTTGTTGGACACTACGTGGAGGAGACAGCTACACCGAGTTAGGCGGATTTACCCAGCATATCGACTTTGCAGAAGGCAACTACCTAAATCCCGGCCCATGGCGGATCCCCTCTGATCACTTTGCCGTATTGGATTACTGCAAGCGCTTCGGAGTAAAGCTAGAGCCATTTATCCAAGTCAACTACAACGCCTACTTACACGACTCTGAGGCCTTTGATGGTAAGCCTCAACGCTTTAAGGAAGTAGCCACTGATTTTAGAGGACACGTGGCAGAGCTACTTGCCAAAGTCGTTGATCAAAAAGGATTAGATCAGGAAGTTACCGCCGAAGATGCTGAAAAACTTTTGGCTGCACTGAAACGTTATGGCGCACTAAACGACGGATTTGAGTATGTGACTGGCTCTGAGTCTTCCGCCTTTCGGGGCTGGGCGCACCATGAAGGGGGCGGTGTAGACGGGAAGCCGACGCCGTCCCAGATCAATTCACTGTCAGAAATACTGAACTCAACGTTATGGCGTAACCTTACCGCTGGCGACAACTTACACATGCAGTCCACCATTTTCCAGCCGGTGGGTGGAATGGACATGATTGCGAAAGGGTTTGAAGCACAGGTTGGCGAACTGATTACCTATAACGCAAAAGTTACCCGCATTAGCCATGAAGGCGATCAAGTCAACGCTGCTTGGGTTTCAACTGATGGTAGCGGTAGTGAACAAATAGAAACCGCCGATTACTGCATCTGCACCATTCCTTTTTCGGTGCTCAGCCAAATCGACCACGACTTCTCTCCGCGTATGAGCGAAATCATTGATTCAATGCCTTATGCCTCGGCTTTCAAAGCTGGCATTGAGTTTAAAAGACGCTTTTGGGAAGAGGATGAGCATATCTATGGCGGCATTAGCTATACCAATCTACCCATTACGCTAATTTCTTACCCGCCCTACAATATGTTTAGCGAGGGCCCTGCTGTCTTGCTGGCCGCTTACCCATGGGGCGCCTTCGCCTATCAATTTAACGCCCTCTCTCCCGAAGACCGTATCGCCAAAGTAATGGAGTACGGTTCCCAGATTCACCCTCAGTATTACGACGAGTTCAAAACAGGCGCCTCAGTGGCATGGCATCGTGTCCCATGGACATTAGGCTGCTATGGCCTGTGGCAAGACCGTGAAGCGGATTATCTAGATGCCACCGCAATGGACGGACGAACGCTAATGGCCGGTGAGCATATTTCATACCTTCCTGCCTGGATGGAAGGGGCTGTGCTTTCCGCATTGGATGCGGTCGAGCGCCTACACACCACCATTACTGAGGCTTGAGGAGTTCGCGATATGAAAGCACTCATCACATCAATAGCACTCACTCTCTCCATTTCGGCCCTCGCGCAGGAGACCTCCATTGATACCAGCACTTGGTTTGACGATCCTGCCACATTAACTCAAACCGATGGTGCCTCCATCTATGCAGGCGTTTGCGCTGGCTGCCATATGCCCAATGGGCAAGGCGCCAACGGAGCAGGAAAATATCCAGCGCTTACTAACAATTCCAGTTTGATGGCGACCGCATACCCTATCAGCCTTGTTATCCACGGACACAAAGCAATGCCCCCGCTAGGAGGTGTACTGGATGACGAGCAAGTTGCCTCAGTAGTGAACTTTATCCGCACCAACTTTGGCAACAATTACGCTGACAACCAAGCTAGCGCAGAACTGGTTAAGAGTATGCGCTAGGGTTTTCCATTAGCAATACAGCGATGAACAAACTGTAAAGCAGCAAAGACTACTTTCATTACTCACCCGAAAGGAAATACATGATGAGCTTTAAAAGCACGATTATTGGCCTAACACTTCTTTCTGCCTATGCAAGCAATGCACTAGCTGAAGATATAATTCGCCACCCTATTCCAAACTCTGATTTTCCTATACTTCAAGCAGTAGAAGTACCCGCTGATAAGACAATGGTTTATCTCAGCGGCACGGTTCCTAGTGTCATTAATGAAGAAGCTGATCAAAACAGTGTTGAAGCGTTCGGAACAACCGAGGAACAGACAGTCACAGTGATGAAACGCATTGAGGCACAGTTGGAGAACCTTGGGTTAGGCGTGGGCGATATCATCAAAATGCAGGCATTTCTGGTAGCACCAGAGGGCGCGTCAGTCGACTTCCAAGGTTTCATGGCCGGTTATACGCAGTTCTTTGGCACTGAAGAACAGCCTAATCTACCCGTTCGCTCCGCGATGGTCGTCGATGCACTGGTCAATCCCGGCTGGCTGGTAGAAATCGAAGTCACCGCCGTTAGGCCATAAGTCTAGGGCCAGAAAAGCAAAAAAACGGCTGGCTAGATAAAAAGTAGCCAGCCGTTTTTATAACACGCTGTTAGCTGGTTATTTTTTAAGGTTTCATCAAACTCCTGGAAAAGAAGCCTAGCAAAAGCTCATAGTGCTTATTCTGCCCTGAGCTACTCGGCATATGATCTTCACCTTCGTAGTAGTGAACTTCTGGGGAGCGGCCATGCTCGCGCAGGCGTTGTTCCAGACGCTTGGTCATCTCAACCGACCACATTCGGTCTTGGGTGCCATGGGAAAGAAACAGCGGCCCAGGGTAGCGCTCAATTGCTATCGGTGTGGTGGGCAATAAGCCTTCATGGCTCCCCTGCCATGTCCAAGCGCGTTTACTGACATCCCACGCTTGCCAGCCGGGGTCACCCGCATCGCGAAAGCTGCGTGCATCAAAGGCACCGCACACCACATCGGGCGGGCTATGAGCCGCGATAGCATCTGGCGCCCCTTCGATCTTATCTCTTGCCATCAGTGAACCAAGCAATAACGCGTGCTCGGCGCCGCGTGAAAGCCCATAAAGCCCTACTCGTTCATCAACGAACTGGAATTCTCGTAGGGCTTTAAACGCCTCCGCGCTGCGTTCGAGCGGATAATCGATAATATGCCCGGCGTTCCAGGCATTACCGCCGCTTGAGTAGCCATAGGGAAAGGCCAAGAAACCATGCGCTGCGAATAGCATTGCGTCCCGGTGGCTCCACCCTGCCCACGCGCCTTCAGAACCATGCAGCAGCATGATGGCTGGAAAAGGGCCATTACCCTGCGGGCCATAAGTAACGCCCCAGCCGGGTAGTGCGCGCTGCACGATATTTAACGTCATTTAGGCAACCACACCTTCGCGATTTTTTGTCATAACTCTTTCTACCAACAATGTGTTAATCATCAACAAGTGCCAATCTTGTCATCTAAGCAGGAAACGGCAACACGCCGTTATACAGAAAATCATTGAGATAGTAGGTATGCACACCAAGTGCATCTTTGCGTTTGAACGACACTTGTTCAGCATTGGTTACGCAAAGCCATTGGCGCATGTCGGTTGGCTCATACTGTTTGAACGCCTCAGGGGTAAACAAGCCCACGCACGCACCACCCTGAACATCTCTTGCGGAGGCATACTCAAAGGCTTCAAGGTTCGCCGTGCGCATCGCACTGCCCAATTGCTGACACGGGGCGTAATCAACCGGATGCTTTAATACATCAAGGTGTTCGATGAAGGGTTGTGCATTTAACTTCACTCCCCATTTAACGGCATAGTCCACCGAAAAGAGCGTGTGTTCTGAGCGAAGTGACTCCGCCACAGGCTCCCCTTCCATTGAGCCCCAGAAGACAAGCCGGTAGAAAGCAGACTCTGCTAATGTGGTAACAATGCTTTTGCCACCATAAAAGATGCTTGGCTCAAAAGTTCGGCCAA
This sequence comes from Halomonas sp. ISL-56, assembly GCF_018612805.1. Taxonomy (NCBI): domain Bacteria; kingdom Pseudomonadati; phylum Pseudomonadota; class Gammaproteobacteria; order Oceanospirillales; family Halomonadaceae; genus Halomonas; species Halomonas sp. ISL-56. The sequence continues at coordinate 64,941 of NZ_JAGGRO010000005.1, forward strand.
AGCGTGATCCCCATTTGAGTGGCGGGTAGCGAAAAGGCGTTTTCAGTAGGTAGTGCAGCTCTCGCTCTTGCTGGGGATAAGGTGGCTTAGCCGTTTCAAGCAGAGCTTCAAGAAGCTCCTGCTCTTCAAGGGTATCCACGTAGCTAAGCGTTGCCACCTGCTCTTGGCTTTCTACTAATCGATAGAGGGTACCGGTGATAGGCTCGATATAACTTTCACCGCCACAGACTTCCCATAGACTCACACCTTACCCCGCATACCATCCACGAATCTTAAAACAGCAAACAGCCCCTCTAACCGTATCACCTGCTCCGCCGGTATGCCGCCGGTGACACGGTTAGACGTACGCATAAAGTGCTGAATCCATTTTTGATCGCCGCCGGTTAGAGTAAACAACGCCCGAGCCAAACGAATGAGCAGCAAGGCCAGTTCGCCCTGTTTAGAATTAGGGTCAAGCCTGAGGTTTTTCTTAAGCTGCGTAATGGTGGTGCGGTGTACGCCAAGCACTTCTGCTAAATCAGACTGCGATAACCCCAACTGCTCGGCGGCACGTAGCACCGCTTTAGCTAACACCATTTCAGAAGCGGGCTTTGTTTGAGCAAGGGCAGGCATGGCGCACCTCTACTAGATGTATTTTCATCAATCATAGCAAAAAAGTTGTTTATTCACACACCTACATCATCTTCACTTGTGAAACGAGTGCGTGCATAGTCACGCCTATTTAATTCACCTGTATCTCGTCAAGTTTATTCTATCGCTTAACTACCCAGGCAGCGGCACTTGCCGCTGCCTAGTCGCCTGCTACTCAGATGAATCTTTCTCAGCACTCTCCGTTCCCGAAGCGCGTTTGCCATGCTCACCTCGGGCAATATCGTGGTGGCTGATCACCACGATCTCCCTAGGCCACCACTCGGGATGATTATCACGGATATAAGCAAGTAACTTCTCGCGCACGCTCATCTCCGCAGCCCAACCTGCCAGCGGGTCTGAGGTCATTAAGTAGCAAGAGACGGTTTGCGCTGTACCCGTTTGCGCGGTCACATAGCACAGCAACTTGTGATGCTCGATAACGCTATCTTCTTCTTTCGCGAACTCGATAAATTTATCCCTTAATACGCCAATATCTGCGCTCAAATGCAGTGTCAGCTCAAGGAATCGGTACATCTTGGTGCTCTTGACCGACAGGTTCTCGAACGGCTTGGACGTAAAGTACGTGACAGGCACGATCAAACGCCGCTCGTCCCATGTCCTTAAGCGAATGAAGGTATAAAAGATGCCTTCTACATAGCACCACTGGTCTTCAAAAATCACCAGATCGCCAATACGAATGGGCTTGGCAAACGACAGTTGAAACGACGCTAAAATGTTGCCCAATACCGCCTGGCCCGCGACACCTACCAGCACTGCCAACACACTAGCTGAGGCCAGGATAGATAAACCTAAAGATTCAAAAAGTTGCACCTGACCAAGGATATAAATAGAAACACCTGTCACGGTGATCAGAATAATCGCCCGGCGCAACGCATAAAGAGATGTCAGCAGCCTGCGCTCATCCCTGGGTTTAGTGTCATCAATTTCGCCTACAATGCGGCGCGTCAAACGCAGCATGATGGTATCCACCAAGCGCAGCGCAATCGTGCCGACGCCCCAGGCCAAAATACTAATTAACAGCACCCGAAAGGTGGTCGTGGCGACCGCCGAAAACGACACCACATAATCCAGCAACATCTGGGTGACCAGTGACATCGCAATCAGCGCGGCAGGCATGCCAATTTGGCTGGCGAAAATACTTGATACCCCTGAAGGCAGCCATTTCGACATTAAACCAACCAGGCAATGAACTCCCCATCCGACGACACCAACGAAGATCAAAAAAATCGGAATGGCAAGCCACTCCCAAATCCTCAAGATGCCAAATGATGACTGGAGACGCTCAGGGATATAGCTTTCCAGCATCGAGGGGCCGTACTGCTCATAAAGCACCGGAATGTACGACACGCTGATCGGCATGATTAGCCACACGGGCTCCTCTTCACCGACGCGGTAACGACCTAGCCGAATATCATAGGTTTCACCATTGACTTTTAAGGATGACACTTCGATATTACGACGCGTCTCACCGACACGAGGATTTTCGCCTGCAGCGCCTTCAATCAAGGCATCTTCTCGGCCCGGTAGATCAGAGACGCTAAGCCACTCTCCGCGCTGAAGGATCTCCGCCAACTGCCGAGCTAGTTCGCTACCCTGCTCGCGCTGTTCGTCTTCTGAGAATTCGGCAAGGTTGAGCATATGCGCAGCAGCCTCATACTCTTCCTGCCCCGTCAGATCCAGAAAACTCCTGATCGACTCCCTTGGCGTTACCCGAACTGCCTCTTCAGGGGCCTCGCCAAGGCCGTTATTCAGTGAATCAACCGTAAACCACCGGCTATCCTCGCTCTCTCCTCCTTGAGTTTGCGCCGCGCATAGGTTTGAAAAGGTCAGAGCCAATACCACCAACCCCCATGCGAGCCACGAGCCGTTTGCTTTCATATATGCCTTATTCAGTAAAGTGGGCCAGTTTGCTAACCACCGACAGACTAAACACGTAGCCAGAGCCCCGTGAAAAACACGGCGCCATCCTTGGTAGTGGGAGCGCAAATTACAGCCTACCTTTCATGATGGTGCAAGGCGCAGCAGGCAATTGAACGTTAAAGCTGCGACATGCAGTTCGTCCGTCAGGGCTGATGCAGTGATCGTTGCTTGCGTCGCCACGTCGCTGGAGGCTCTCCAAATGCGCGCTTGAAAGCCTTGCTGAAAGCAGCTTCAGACTCGTAACCCACTTCCAATGCGATACGCGAGATGGGGGTCGGTGTCTCGCGCAAGCGACGGGCAGCGATCTGCATACGTAGCCTTACCAAATAGCGCATCGGAGGCAGGCCCACCAACTCGCTGAAACGCTCGGCAAAGGCAGAGCGAGAAAGCCCTACCTGGCTCGCCAACACTTGCGTTGTCCAGTGTCGCGCGGGGAAGTCATGTAGCTGGGTCAACGCACGGCTGATAAAGGGGTCAGCCAACCCTCCGACCCAGGATCGCTGCTCGGGCGGCAGGCGGGAGAGATAAAGCTGCGCGGCTTCGATGAACAGCAATTCAGCAAGCCTAGCCAGCAGCGCTGGCGAGCGTATCGACCCAGCGGCTAACTCAGAGGCGGCAAAGCGAAAGGAGCTTTCGATCCATGTCCTGGCTGCCCCCTCTACCACGTCCAATGCCATCACCCTGGGTAGCACGCCTATCAGTGCAGCACAGGGCGTCTCACTATGTAGAAAACCACACAGCAAGCGCGTGGTTTCACCGCCACCGCCATGAACGATCCGAGCCAGCCCGCTACCGCTAATGGGCTTTAGCAGATGGTCAACGCTGACGGGCTGAACACCCAGCTCACTGCCGAGAAGATGCGGGTCATTGCGCGGCAAGAGCACAATATGTCCTGCCGACACTATCACGGGTAGCTCCTTGCCGACCTGTAGCAACAGCCGCCCAGCACTGACGTAGTGATAGGCGAGGATACTTTCAGGCACTGGGGTGAATGGCTGGCAATCTTCTGGGGTGACCTGTGCCCTCACACACCAGGGCGCAGTGAACTCTGCATCAAGAAAGATGCCACCGGTAAAGCGAATCATGCGCAGCACATCGAGTGCAGCATCCATGGGGCTTTGCCTCTATCGCGGCGGATCGGACAACAAAGCCGGCGCCTCGACCATTAAAGTCTCCCGTACCTCATCGTAGTCTAGCAGCCTGGTGAGTGGGCTGGCCGCCGCCGAGGGGCAAAAGACTGTCACCGTCAATAATCACAACACCAAACTGGAGATACCTACTATGCTGACCGACCGCCAAGGCAACGCCCTGCCCGGCGCCACATCCGAAACCCAGGTGCTTTACCACCGCGCTATCGACGCCTTCAATCTCTACCGCGGCGACCCTGTCACCCCGTTGGATCAGGCGATTCAAGCTGCCCCAAACTTCACTATGGCGCGAATCGCCAGGGCCTATCTGTTTGCTCTGGCCACAGAACCCGCCGCTGCAACCGCAGCCAAAGCCGACCTGGCCGCCACTAACGGTGCACGCTTGAATGACCGGGAGGCCTCCCATGCCGCCATCCTAGCGCAGTTGCTTGCCGGCGAATGGAGCGCCGCGGGGATCGCCCTGGATTACCATAACCTGCGCTACCCACATGATCTGCTGGCCCTGCAGGCCGGTCATTTAGTCGACTTCTACCGCGCTAATGCACGTAACCTGCGTGACCGCCTCGCTCGCGTACTGCCAAAATGGTCGCCCGATATCCCAGGCCATTCAATCGCCATGGGCATGTACGCCTTCGGGCTGGAGGAGACAGGCGACTACGCTCGCGCCGAGCATGTCGGCCGGCAAGCGCTGGATCTGCAACCGCTCGATTGCTGGGCGCACCACGCCGTCGCCCACGTCATGGAGATGCAGGGCCGTGCCCAGGACGGCATTGGCTGGATGACCGCACGCGAGCCTTACTGGTCGGGCGACGACAATCTGTTTAAGGTGCATAACTGGTGGCATCTCGCCCTCTGCCACCTCGATCTCGGACAGACCAGAGAAGTGTTGGCCCTCTATGACGGCCCAATCCGCCAAGAGCGCAGCGCCGTGGTGCTGGATATGATCGACGCCTCAGCGTTGCTGTGGCGGCTGACTCTCACCGGACAGGACGTCGGAGAGCGTTGGCAGGAACTGGCGGCCGCCTGGGAACAACACGCGGACGGTCAGCTTTACCCCTTTAACGATTGGCATGCGGTCATGGCCTACCTGGGCGCCGGACGCGACGGCCGGGTGGAGGCACTGCTGACGATGCTACGCAATAATGACCACAGCTCCGAAGCAGCAACCTGGGCTCGACGCATCGGACTACCCTTAGCCGAAGGGTTTGTTGCCTTCTGGCATGGCGACTATGCCACCGCGACCGCGCGCCTGCATGCGGTACGCTTTATAGCCAACGCCTTCGGCGGTAGTCATGCCCAGCGCGACATCATCGACTGGACGCTGACAGAGGCCGCCTTGCGCGGCGGTAATCGAGAACTTGCTGAGGGAATGGCCAACGAACGCTTGTCGCTCAAGCCGCACAGCCCCATCAACCGAGATTTCCTACGCCGAGCCACCGCTTCGGCCACAGCTGAGCGTCAGATTGCTTAAGACTCGAAAGCCCTCTACGGGCTGAGGTTCGCAAAGGCTTCATCGTGTAGAGAAACGAGCAAGGGGTCACCTTGCTCGTTGACACGGAACTGCCCGTAGCGAGCAGATTCATAACGTTCGCCGTGCCCCTCCTGAAAGAAGAATGCATCGGTGGCGAAGCGTACTTGGCCGCTGCGCAGCCGGTAGCGAAGGCGCCGTTCGTCATCGCGTAAAGGCGAGCCTTCGTCCAGTCTCTGGAAGTGGGCAATACGCTGTTCATCCAAATGCACCACCACGTAGCCGTTACGTGCTTTGAGCGAGTTCGCATCATGCTCACTCTGATGAAGCGCGCTTTGAATTTGATTACCCAGCGCAAAGTTTAGCGCCATATAGTCGCCCTGCATCAATGAGCGCGGGTCGACCGGCGCCAGTACCAAATAGACGATCTCACCCTCGGCCAAGTGGCGCTCTTTCTGCCAAATCGCCCAGTTCACCACTGCAAGAACCAGCAATGTGGCCACAATAATGACAGTCCGGTGCCATTTAGCGCGACGCATCATGGTTTAGGCTCCCGCTTATCATCCAACGGACTCAACCACCGTAACAACCAACGCAGCGATAGGAGCATTACCCCTATCACAATTAGCGTTAGTGCTTTGATTAATAACGTGGTATTCAACCAGTAGTAATAACTACTCATGGCCAGCAGTAGCGAAAACATGCCTAGCCCCACCAACAGGCGATGACCAATCGCGAAACCTAGTAGCAACACTACAACGCCTTGCACAACCGCTGGCAGGTAAAGAGAAATCAGCAGCATCACGGCCACACCTATAGCGGCATGCCAATACAGCATGGGTGAGCGGAGCGTGTGAAAAATGCTATACAGCAGTAATACTAGCGTCAGCGCTAACAATACAGCGCTTAACCAAGGGTCTATATCCTCAAGGTCTATCCCAAGAGCCATCCAAGCGCCGTCGCCTATTTGCTGTCCTTCAACCCCTAACCAAAAGGGCTGGCCACTATGCGCTAACCCTTGTATGACGAGTAACCCCATTAGCAAGCCGTAGCCCCACGCCTGAACACTCCTTATACGCTGCGGCCAACGAAATTCATTCAGCCAAAGCAAGGTAAGTGCTAATAGCACCAGCCCACTTGCAACGAGTTCCAAGTCGCTTACTGCCAAGGCCATGTACAGCGCCAAGCTGGCGGCAAAGGCAGAAAACGTGCGATGAACCAGGCTCGGTATTACCAGCGCCAGCACCGCCTGCAAGCCAAATAGCGACCATCCCAGCAACGACCATAATGAGTAAGCGGATTCGCTCCAGAACTCTATAGCGGCCCAGGCCACTAGCAATTGCCCCGCCAGACTCACCGCCAGTGCCAAGTGTTCAAGCACATCGCTGCGCGCCGTACGTAGTAGCGCAAAAGCAGCGCCGATCATGGCGAGCCCAAGGCCTAACGACGCCGCTGGGCTCTCCACCACAAACACCACCCCCATGGCGATAAATCCGAGCAGAAACAGCGCCGCTAACCAGCCGGAAAACGCCTGCAGCGCACGTACAAACCAAGGCGTTTGCAGCTGCGCTGATGAGGTGGGCTCGTTTAACGGAATACCCGCTTGGCTCAGCCTAACTCTTAAGTCATTCATGCTATTCATTACAGTGACATCTCCCGATGCAGCCGCTTCAGCCACACCACGGCTCCGGCGCCCATCGCCAGCACCGCTATGGTGATCAGCATCAGATTTCCCTCCTGCCACTCACCTTCCCATAGCAACACCCTGGCAAGCAGTAGCGTGGCTACCGTTAACAGCGAAATACAGCCCCCCGCGATCATAAATAGCTCAGGCCGCCAGCAACGGTAAACGCCATATAGCGCTGCCAACCAGAGCGGGTAGGCCGCCAGCACTGGCGACCACGAGAGGCCTGCATCGACGATCAACGTCATCATTAATAGCGTTACCGGCACTCCACTGCCCACCGCCAGCAAGCGTACCGCCCACTGCCGTGGCCAGCTCCGGAAACGGGCGCCCCACTCCCAAACGGCCAACGCCAGAGTATTGAACCCAAACAGCCCCCACAGCGCTGCATCACTACTGATGAGAACGCTCAACGGCCCTCCCCAGGTGCGCAAATAGAGCCCGACAGCCAAATTCAGCAACCCCAGCCACAGCACCCAAAGCAGCTCAAAACGCGCTACCCAGACCCAGGGCAACGTCAACACCGCCCAGCTAAAAAACAGCTGCCAGGGGTCGGCACCGGTTTGGTAAACCTGCCCAAACAGCGCCAACAGTACGCCCACCAGCAGCGAAGCAGCCGTTAACGCTACCCGCTTGACCGTAGGGCTGGCCTTGCCCCAAACGGCAACGCCTATCGCCAGCACTATCGCTGCTTGCACCACCCCAAAGCGCAGCCAGCGCCCCATTTCTGCCCAGTTATAGGCCACGAAAAACAGCACCGCGAAGGCCAACGCCAAGCCACCTAGCCATAGCAACAGGCGATCGATAAATACCGTCCAGGCGCGGGCAGAAGGATGTAGTCCGGCAGTGGTCACTGCGCGCGTCACTTGGTCAGGCGGAATGACGTTCTGCTCAATTAACGACACCAATTCTCGGCGTGTAGTGGCCATGGGGTTCCTTGTTGATTGAACGCTGAATACCAGTCAGTTGACACCACAAAAGGGGTACTGTCATCACTCTATCCTTTACCCGTCGTGATACTTTTGTGAAATATGCGCGATACACTCTTTAGTATTGCGTGATTCTAGTGTGATGGTGAGCACCGAGAATGGTGACGAACCTGCCCGCCGGGCAGGCCTAATTCTCGGGAGAATTTACGATGAAAAAGCTCACTACCATTGCCGCCATCTGCCTATTCAGCCTGATGGCTACCGCCAGCTATGCGGATGAAATGATGTCTGACGACGGCATGATGGAAGACGACATGCATGAGTCCATGGATAATGATGACATGCAGATGGACGATATGTCCGACGCTATGGAAGGCGACATGGAGATGGACGGCGATATGAAAATGGAAGAGGAAATGGAAGAGGATATGGACGACGAGGGCATGTAAGCCTCTGCTAATCGCGAGTATTTAAAAGCTAGGCAGCCATGACACGAAACGTACTGATTATTGAGGACAACCCAGGTATCGGTGAGCTGGTTCGCATACACGTGGCCGAACTCGGCATGACCCCCGTTCTTTGTGAGCGGGGTGATACCGGGCTTGAGCGGTATCGTGAAGGCGGCATCGACCTGGTGGTGCTTGACCTAATGTTGCCTGGCATGGACGGACTTTCCGTATGCCGCGAAATCCGCGCTGGCCCAGGCTACGTTCCCGTACTGATGCTGACGGCTAAAAGCACTGAGCTGGATCGAGTGCTAGGCCTGGAAATGGGGGCAGATGATTACCTCACCAAACCCTTCAGCGTGGCCGAGCTGTCCGCAAGGATAAAAGCCCTGTTCCGGCGCGTGGATGCCATGGCTTCCAAGCTCGTCGCGGCAACCAGCAGTGACGAGTTAATCGCCGAAGGGCTGCGTATTGATCCTGTCCGCCGGCGAGTATTTATATACGAACAAGTCGTTGAACTCACCGCGCGAGAGTTTGACCTGCTCTGGCACTTTGCCAGCCATCCGGGGCGGGTATTTAGCCGTATTCAACTGCTTGATGCCGTATGGGGCTACAGCCACGAAGGCTACGAGCATACCGTCAATACCCACATCAACCGGCTGCGCGGTAAGATCGAAACGGATCCCGCTCACCCGGCATTGATTCAGACCGTTTGGGGGGTGGGCTATCGCTTCCGCGACTAAGCTATGCTGAAAACACTCTACACCCGGCTAGCCCTCGGCCTATTTCTGCTGTTGTTGGCCGTCGGCCTGCTGTACACCTTTATTAGCCTCTATTCGCTGCGTGAATACAGCGCTTCCGTCAACCAGGCACTGCATCAGGATCTGGCCCAGCATCTAGTGTCCGACCGGAACTTAGTCCGTGATGGTGAACTTGACCGTAGCGCCCTGGAAGAACTCTTCGCCCTCTACATGGCGATTAACCCCAGTATCGAGATCTATCTGCTGGATCTGGAGGGCACACTCCTCTCCTATTCGGCGGATCCGGCGAAAATCAAACGCAACCAAGTGTCCCTGGCGCCCATACGCAGCCTGATGGATGACATGAGCCTTTACCCGCTTCTTGGCGACGACCCCCGCAGCCATGACCGGCAGAAAGTCTTTTCTGTTACCCCGGTACCCACGGCGGAGAACCCGGAAGGGTATCTTTACGTAGTGTTGCGGGGTGAGGAGTACGATGCGGCAGAAACCCTGGCCCGTGGCAGTAAAGTGCTCGAAATGAGCGCCTGGGCGCTACTGGTTAGCCTGGCGGTGGCGATGGTCGCAGGGCTGACCATTTTCCGCTTGTTAACCCGTCGGCTAAGATCGCTGACACGACTTGTCGAGGAGTTCGAGAACAGTGACATGAGCCAGAGCCCAAACCACACCTGGCACAACAAAAGATGGCGCGATAAGCGTCCCGTGGTGCGCGACGAAATCGACTACCTGGGAGCCACCTTTGACACCATGGCCCAACGGATTGCCAACCAGATTGAACAATTGACGGAAAAAGACGCCCAGCGCCGCCGCCTGATCGCCCAAGTATCCCATGACTTACGCACACCGCTGGCGTCCATGCAGGGCTATATCGAAAGCCTGAAGTTAAGACGTGACCGCCTCAGCCCCCAGGAGCAGGATCGCTTTCTCGATATCGCCCTTAAAGAAGGGCGCCGTTTAAGCCGCTTGGTGGATGAGCTCTTTGAGCTTGCCGCACTCGAAGCGAGGGAAAAACAGCCGGTGCCGGAGCCCTTCCCGTTGGCCGAGCTGGTTCACGACGTCGTACAGAAGCATAGCCAAGCTGCGCAAGACAGCCAGTTAACGCTAAGCCTAAGCGGCGACCCGGCATTGCCCACCGCCTACGCCGACCTCGCTATGACTGAGCGCGTGCTGGATAACCTGATCAGCAACGCCATTGCCTACAGCCCACCAGGCGGACGAATTGACGTCATTGTCGGCCAAGCGGAGGGTAAACCCGAGGTTTACGTGCAAGATAGCGGCCCAGGCATTGCCGAGCAGGATCTAGCACATATTTTCGACCCTTTTTACCGCGGTGAAGCCTCTGGCGGCGCCGGCCATGCGGGGCTCGGGCTAGCGATTGCACGCAGAATCATGACCCTTCAGGGCGGTGATATCAGCGTAGAAAACCTCGCCGCCGGAGGCGCATCTTTCTGCATACGCTTACCTGTCGATGCTCCCTGCTGAATCGACGTTTAAAAAACGTAACAACTTGGAGAGTTATCTGTGATAAATCTTGTACAAAATGGTCACAGTAATAGCACACACCTTATCCATCGATAGTGGAGGCACCACATGCTTATAAAGATCGCCAAACCAAGTGACTTACACGAATCCGATGTCACACCGGAATCTATCTACCTCTCCAGAAGGCGCTTTATGGGCGGCATGGCAGGCCTGGGAGCAGGCATTGCCTTATCGGGCAATGTGCGCGCCAATGCCGACTACTCGGATGTACCCGAAGGCGACGCACCAGCGTGGTTACAAGAGAAAATCAGCGAAGCACAGTGGCGAGCCGTCACCCCTAGCGACCCGGAAAAAGATGCGATAGCTCCTTTCGAAGACGCCAGTGGCTACAACAATTTTTTCGAGTTCGGTACTGACAAGGGCGATCCTGCCCGCCATGCGGGCAGCCTACAAACCGAGCCGTGGAGTGTAGTAGTTGATGGTGAAGTCAATAACGGCGGGCGCTTTGCCTTAGAGGACTTTGCCAAGCCCTCGCAGTTTGAAGAACGTATTTACCGCCTGCGCTGCGTTGAGGCGTGGTCGATGGTCATCCCCTGGCTAGGCATCCCCCTGGCCGATGTAATCAAGCGCGCCGACCCCACCAGCAAAGCCAAGTACGTGCGCTTTGAAACCCTGGTAGACCCCGAGCAAATGCGCGGCCAGCGCTCCTCGTTTTCGATCATTGATTGGCCCTACGTGGAAGGCCTGCGCTTAGACGAAGCCATGCACCCGCTAACGCTGCTGGCCATGGGTATGTACGGCCGTGAGCTGCCCAACCAAAACGGCGCTCCCCTACGTCTAGTCGTGCCCTGGAAATACGGCTTCAAGAGTATCAAATCGATTGTGCGCATCTCGCTGGTCGAAGAGCAGCCGGTTAACTCCTGGCAGCAGATTGCCTCGGACGAGTATGGCTTTTATGCCAACGTTAACCCCCAGGTTGATCACCCGCGTTGGAGCCAGGCCACCGAGCGCCGCCTGCCCAACAGCCTGTTCAACCCCAACACCATCGATACACTGATGTTTAACGGCTACGCCGACGAAGTCGCCGAGATGTATGCGGGGTTAGATTTGAGGAAGAACTACTGATGGCACCGCAGCACAAATGGTTAGCCTGGCGCGGCGCGGTATTTCTAGCGGCGCTAGCACCGCTGCTGTTCTGGAGTTGGCAGGTGGCGAATAATGCCGCGGGCCCCGAACCGGGGCGCTACCTACTGCTGAATATTGGCATCGGCGCGCTGTGGATATTGCTACTTACATTGAGCCTGACGCCATTAACCAAGCTCACCCGTTGGAAAGGCTTTGCGCTAATCCGTCGCCAGTTGGGTCTCTGGGCACTCGCCTACGCCACTCTGCATATGCTCAGTTATGCGCTGTTTATTCTGGGGCTTAACTGGGCGCTGCTGGGCAGCGAGATCGTCAAACGCCCGTATATTATCGTCGGCATGATCGCGCTGATCGGCCTTGCCGTGCTGGGGGCAACGTCTAATAAATGGTCGATGAAACGCCTAGGCAAACGTTGGAAGCCACTGCACAAATTTTCTTACGCCATTTTGGGTCTGGTGCTACTGCACTTCTTCTGGGTGGTGCGCGCCGATATGCAAGAGTGGGCGATGTATGCCGCTATTGCAGCCCTCATCATGGCCACCCGCCTGCCGCCTGTTGCCCGCTCCCTGCCGAAACTGCGTTATCGTTTTAGCCGTTAAAACACAATAGAGGCCCTCGCATACCGAACGGATTCATGTTCTGTTCAGCTAATACGTTTATGCTGCGTGCAGTTAATCGAATCTCGTTTGGAGTAAGAGGCATGGCAGTAAACTATTGGAGCGCTGGTCGGCTGGTTTCGGCGTTGGCGCTAATGTTGATCGGTTCTGCCGCGGTTGCTGAGCAGTCTGCGCAAGCCAAACAGCCGTTGCGAGTCGATCAACTGCAGCGCTGTGGCAATCTGCTGCAACTGGATAGGCAAACGTTCTGTCTGCGAGTCAGTGGACTTGAGAACGACGATTTTCAGATAAAGCTGAACGGCACAGCGCTTCAGCCAGATGACATCACCCACGATAACGACCGAGTGCGTGTAAGCATCATCAGCGCTAATGAACAAAGCGGCCCACTATGGTTTGAGCAGCGTGAGCAGTCCAGCAACCCGGTTTGGCTCAGTCTTAACGGCAGCCACGTAGTCGCCGCCACGGGTCAAGAGGTGGCGAAAAACATGGATGGCTTGACCACCTACGTGGATCTGGTCAGCCTGATTATTGAAGAGAGCCACGATGGCGCCGAGGAAGCCCAGCGTTTGGCAGAGAAGTACGACGCCGAAGTCGTCGGTATGATCCCACCGCTCAACACCTATCAGCTGCGCTTGCCCGCCAACAACCTGGAACAGCGCGACGCGCTGGTACTTAGGCTGGGCAGCGAAGTGAGCGTGGATGCGGTGGTGGTCGAAGAGTCGGGGGCAGAAGAAAGCATTGAGAGCGAGACGGAAAAGCCGCCCGCTGCGGATAATCAGGAGTGGGCGTCGAACCGCTTTCTGGATGCCGTGAACTATTACCAGCGACGCTTATCACGTCAGGGCCACGACGGGGATATCGAGACGAAGCCCATACGTATTGGCGTCATCGAGCGCGAGGTCGACTTCGACGCGCCGGATTTTGCCGATTACCTGGGCGACTGCCGGACTGATTCAACGCGAACCTGCGTTTATGCCCGTGACGCGGCTAAGCCCGACGGGCATGGCACAACGGTCGCGGGTGTATTTGCCGCGGCCTGGAATGAAGGCGGCAATAGTGGTTTTTTACGCGGGTTGGACGACGTGGGCCCTGGCTTCGACGTGATTGTGGATCGCAACTCAGATGCAGGCATAACGGCGAATGTTGCGGCTTCAGTCAATCTGGTAGAGGACGGCGTACGTGTGCTCAACTGGAGCTGGGGCATCCACCGAGTAGGGGCCATCGATATTAACGGGAAGGAAGTCGATTCGCTGGTACGCTCCGGCATCGCCATGAGCGGTTACGAAGAGCTGCTCGAAGAGTTCTTCTTATGGCTGCGCCGCGAACACCCCGACGTAGTGGTCGTGAACTCAGCAGGCAATGCTTCGTCATTTTCGGGAAGTGACGATTATCGCCTGCCCTCCTCGTTTATTACCGACCAACTGTTTGTGGTGGGTGGGCATCAACGCAGCGATGAGGATGTTCAGATTGAAGATCCCCGCTATGTAGTCAAACGTAACGCATCCAATATCGATATGCGGGTGGATATAACCGCAGCGGCCTGTGTACGGGGCTCTTCACTGGTAGAAGGTGAGCAAGGCGAAGCCCATTGCGGAACGTCCTACGCGACGCCTCTAGTCGCCGGCCTATTGGCGGCAATGATGTCGATTGACCCCGAACTTACCCCGGCGCAATTACGCATGCTTCTTCGCCGCAGCGCCATGACGATCGGGGAAGAGTACGATTTCGAGCCGACAGACGCGGATGACCTAACCGCACCGATACTGCCATCGGAACGGGCTAACGAGCTGAACCACCCGGATATAGGCCTTTCCGCCCGGTTGGATATGTACAAGGCGCTGGATCTAACGGTGCAAAGTCTGGATCGGGATCGCTAGGTCAGATAAATCAGCCAAACAAAGCCCACTTCGCGAGGAGGGCTTGTCCGAATCAACTACGTTAAGCCAAGTACTTTAGCCAAGCACTTTGCGAAGATGGGCACGATAAGCCGCTTTGTCGCGATCGACATCCGGCATCTTCATCACATCGTTGGCGATAAAGGTCGGCAATGCCTCTAGGCCGATAAACTCCTGCGATTTGTGGAATGGGAAATAAACCCCATCCACACCACGCCCTTCAAAGAAATTGTCCGGCTCGTCGAAGGCTTCCAAAGGGGCATTCCAGGTCAGCGACAGCATGTAGCGGCGCCCTTGCAGCAAGCCGCCACTGCCATACTGTTTAGTGGGGTCTTGCCGCGAGCGGCCATCGCTGGCGTAGAGTGAACCGTGGCCTTCTGTGAACACCTCATCGATGTAGCGCTTAACGATCCAGGGCGTTCCCATCCACCAACCCGGCATCTGATACACAATGGTGTCCGCCCATAGGTAGTTCTGCACTTCGGTCTCAAGATTGTAGCCTTGATCAACCACCGTCTCGCGCACCTCATAGCTCATTTCCTGCAACGTACTCACTGCCACGCCGTGCAGGGTATTGTTGAGCTCACCGCCAGAGTGGGCAAACGCCTTGCCACCGTTAATCAGTAGAATCTTCATCTAACGCTTTCTCCCAAAGAGGTTCATCATCAAAGCTAGCCGAATAGATTTGACGTTAATGGCGCGTATTGTGGGAGTAACAGCGCGGAAAAAGAAGCGACGTACCAGCAAGACTCTTTTGATTTTAAATCAACAATGTTAAACACTCACCAAGGCAAACGGCAGCGCTATGAAAAGCAATTTATGAAAAGCACCCTTGAAGAACAACAAGCATTTGTGACGGTCGTGGATAGCGGCTCTATCACCGGCGCTGCTGAGCGGCTTGGCATGACCGTTTCCGGGGTTAGCCGTGCGCTTAACCGTCTGGAGCAAAAACTTGGCGCCACGCTATTACGTCGCACAACGCGCCGCTTGGAACTGACCGAAGAGGGAGAAACGTTTCTACACCACTGCCGCCATATTCTGGCTGCTGTTGAAGAAGCCGAAGAGGCAATGCTGGATCGCCACAATCAGTCCCAAGGCAGGCTGCGAGTTAACGCCGCTCCCAGTTTTATGCAGTTCGTGATTGTGCCGGTGATTGGCGAGTTCCGCGCTCGCTACCCTGGTATTACGCTGGAGCTGGATACCCATGATCGCTTTGTCGACCTGCTCGAACAGCGGGTTGATCTGGCCATTCGCATCGGCAATCTGGAAGACTCATCCCTGCACGCGCGCTTACTCGGCCATAGCCCGCTGCGCCTTCTTGCCAGCCCCGCCTACCTTGAACGCCACGGCTCACCTCAAAGCATCAATGACCTTCAACAGCACAGTCTGCTGGGTTTCAGTCAGCTCGACCATCTCAACCGCTGGCCGCTGTACAACGCCGATGGTAAACCTTTTCACATCACCCCGGCATTGGCTGCTTCTAGCGGCAGCACGCTGATAGAACTCGCCATTGCGGGAGAAGGGATTGTTTGCTTGGCCGACTTCATGACCATTGCACCCCGCCAGAATGGCGCTCTCGTGGACGTATTGCCCGACCACATTGAACCGCAAACCCAAGCCGTCAACGCCGTGTACTACCGCCAAACGACACTTTCCCAGCGCACACGGCTGTTTATGGAGTTTTTGGCAGAGCAACTGCCGGGTAGGTATTTGAAGGGGTGATAGGATTGGCTATCTTGCTTGCGCCAATGAGTGCCAAAAGTGTGCCAGCGCTAAGCCTCAACCCACCAGCTCCGTATAGACTCTCGTTTTTATTTCGGATCTTAGTAAATACTGTTTAACCCACCACCCACTCATTAAAAGCCCGTTGCTCGGTATCGATGCCTTTATGCGCATAGTAGACCAGCCGCAGGTGGCGCTCTTCGTCAACGGTGAGCGTCGTGTGTTCAAACGCCACAACGCCGAGCGCTTCAAGATAAAGATGACGCACTCCCTGACAGGGCGCGTTGACCTCCTGGTTTTTCCACCATGCCTTAAACTCTGGTGCCACTTTGGTTAACTCTTCAACCAACTCATCGATAGCGGGATCTTCGGTTGCACGGGCAAAGTCGCGCTGGAAACTGGATAGCATTTGGCAAACCTGCTCTTCCCAGGGTAATAGCAGTAGGCGCATGGCAGGGTCGGTAAATAACAACCACAGCATATTGCGGCGCTCAGGTGCATGAACAGAGAAATTGAACAGCTTATCGGCGGCCGCGTTCCAGGCCAGTACATCCCAGCGTAAGTTGAGGATATAGGCGGGCCGGGTGGGCAGGTCGTCCATCAATGTTTGCACCAGCGGCGGCACGCTGCACCAGGTTTTACCTAGCTCAGAGGGTAGCCGCTGATGGGCAAGCAAGAACAGATGGCGGCGTTCAGCTGCATCCAGCTTGAGCGTCTTGGATAAATTGTCCAGAAACGTCGCCGATACGCTTATATCCCGCCCCTGTTCTAGCCAGGTATACCAGGTCAGCCCCACGCCCGCTAACGCGGCAACCTCTTCGCGCCTTAATCCTGGCGTGCGCCTTCGGCGGCCGCGAGGCAGCCCCACCGCTTCCGGAGCAATTTTCTCGCGATGCTTGCGTAGAAACGCAGCCAAGTCTTCCCGCGTTCGAGTTAGCGTCCGGGCAGCAGTCATTTTATTACCTTTAATAACTTATCACTTTTAGTAATAGCATAAATAGTTAAATTGTACCCCTTTAAAAGCCTCTCCAGAATAGCCTCTCGCTGGCAGAACTAGCGGTGATTTTTCGATCCTTATCTAACATGGAGAGCGTAATGGCTGATCAGTCTCGTTTATCGGTTTATTTAATAGCCCTGGGGGCATTTGCACTGGGGATGGCCTCTTATGTGACCGCTGGGCTTATTCCACTTATTGGCGACGCTTTTAGTGTCTCTTCAGCCAAGGCCGCCCAGTTAGTCACGGCGTTTACGTTGGCCTATGGCTTAGGCTCCCCCGTCGTCGTAGCACTCCTGCCCGGCCATCATCAACGCTTGGGCTTACTGGTGGCGTTAGCCGTTTTTATCGTGGCTAACATCGCCAGCGCGCTGGCCACCAGCTTTATCACCCTCGCTATATGGCGCGCCATCGCAGGCATTGGCGCGGGGGTTTATCTTGCCATGGGCATCGCCGCCGCAGCCGCCATCACGCCCGAAGCACAGCGTGGTAAAGCGATTGCGATCATTATGGGCGGCATGGCGAGTGGCACGGTACTGGGTGTGCCGATCAGCCTATTGCTGGCCGAGCGTTTAGGTTGGGCGTCAGCCATGTGGCTTATCGCAGTACTCGGCTTCATTGCCTATGCGGGGCTACAGCTTAAACTGCCTGCGCTTCCACCCGCACCCATACTGTCACTTGTCCGTAAACTGGCGATTTTGAAAAGCCCTCATGCCATGGGCATTCTGGCGGTTTCCTTGTTGGCGGCCATTGCCAGCTTAGGGATGTATACCTTTATCGCCCCATTTATGGCGGCCACCGAATCAGGCGCTGTTGAGTCGATCACCGGTTATTTATGGGTGTGGGGGATTGGCGGTGTCGTAGGCAGCTTTCTGATTGGCCCATTGGTCGACAAATTTAACGGCCCGGTAATTACCTTGGCGATTATGCTGCTGCTCTGTATAGCGCTGATCGCCCTTCCCCTTTCAGCATCTATTCATCCACTGCTGACGCTACTGCCGATTGCGCTTTGGGGAGCCGTTGGCTGGGCGCTGCAAGTGCCACAAAACAACGAACTCGTGCGTACGCGCCAAGCCCATGGCGACGGCAACTTGGCGGTCGCGCTCAATGAATCGGCGCTCTATTTAGGCAGTGCGATAGGCGCGGCGAGTGGCGGCATTTTGCTTGCCTTTCACCTGCCCGTTTCGACATTAGCGGTAGGTGCAGGGGCGATCGCCGCATTAGGGGCATTCGTACAATTGGCGCTTGTGGTAAAAGCCCAGCATTAAGGCCACAGATGATTAGCGGAGAGCACTCAGATACATAGCAGGCCTAATGCCACGCCAATTTAGTCAATCGTAACCGTGCGACCGGCGAAGGGACGTCACTACCCGTTAGGCTTTTCTGGCGTCCATCCACTTACTTGCCGTACGCACGGTGATAACAATCGCGCTCAAAGGAACGATGATCAAAACAGCCCCCAGCGCCAGCATCGCCTTGAAACCAAACAAATTGAACAGCACTAATCCGACGATACACCCGATCAGAAATGAAAAAATCGTCGTCAAATGCGTATACAGTTGCTTTCGGCAAGAGCGACGGTCGGTCGCCTCACCGCGTGCCACCAACGATGATAAGAACGAGCCTAACGCGATACCAGCATCCGTTAGAGTGCCGGTCACGTGAGTCGATCTGACCCTACCGTTGGACAGTTGCGTTGACGTCGCGTTGTGTACTCCCATCAAGAAGCCCAGTGCTATCAGCACTTCCTCGTTGAAACGCGTTGAGTAAAACAATAGTTCAAACACCGACACTGCAGTCAATGCCACGCCTTCCGTCATGAGAATCAGGCAAAAGATAGTTCTGAGTTTTTGTCCCACGACTGCGGCAACGCGTGCGAGCGTACTGCCGAGCACGAATGCCAAAAGCAGAGCTGCCAGAAATAGCAAGCCATAGGTATCGGAACTGGCCACTTCGGTTGATATCTGTGAGGCATTGCCGCTCATATGGGAAGGCAGAAACCCAAAGGCACCCAACGCCATGGCATTGAGAATACCGGCAGCTGTTGCTAGCACCAGAGCCAGACAACGATCCTCAGTATGAGATCGAGCTTTCTTCTTTTTGATCAGCAAGCGCCTTCTCCAACTACCTAAGAGTTGGCAAATATGACTCTCATACTAAAGCATAGTTCTAATTTCGCTAATGGAGTGAGTGCTGACATACCAACGCCTGAATTCGAGCGTTAAATGCCAAACATCAGCGTTCGATGCGCAGCAAGCCCCGCCATGGCGCCGTCGGCAACGGCAAAGGTGACCGAGCCCGCCGCTCGCGCTATATCGCCGCAGGCGAACACGCCGGGGATTGAAGTGGTCTGCATGGCATCGGTTTTGACGATACTCCCCATGGAAGACTCCTCAAGCTCGCAGCCCAATTGCGCTATCAGCGGGCTAAGGTGAATACGTGGCGCGACGAACACACCCACCAGTGGAAACATACGATCATCCTGCATTACCAGCTCAACACCCTCTGCCTGCTCATTAAGACGTGCCGCTGCGCCATATTCTACCTGGGTGCCGCGCGCCTTAAGCTGCGCCAGCTGTTCGGCATTGGGTGCAAAAGCATCATTTAGAAACAGCGTCGTCGCGCCCCAGCCAGGCAGCATCAAGCCGTGGTGCATCGCAAGCTCTGAGGTGGCAAGCACTCCGATGCCCTCTTTGCCCAGTTCATAGCCGTGGCAGTAAGGACAATGGAAAACGTGTTTACCCCATAACTCGGCGAGCCCCGGCAACCCTGGCAGCTCATCGGTAACCCCCGCAGCTAAATAATGCGTCGTGCTTGGTATGAGCCGCCATCAGCCAGTGCGACACAAAAGTTATCCACCTGCCCGGTTATCGCCTCCACTTGCCCCGTGCGCCACTCAACCGTTGGGTACTCCATCAACTGGCTACGGGCCTCTGCCGCTATCTCCGCGGGCGGCGTGCCATCCTGAGTTAAAAACCCGTGAGAGTGAGCGGCAAAGCGGTTGCGGGGTTGGCCTGCATCAACCAGCACTATCTTCCGCCGCGCACGGGCGAGCTGTAGCCCTGCCGCCATGCCTGCGTAGCTGCCACCGATAATCACTGCATCAAAATTCATTGCCCTGCCTCCGATTGCGCCCAGCTTTTACAAGTCAAGGGTGAACATACTAATATCATGTATCTTTTATTGATACATTAAAAGGCACACAGCGGTCAATGACAATATGAACAACGAGGGTGGGAGTGAATCAGTCAGGGAGTAGAGCGTTAAGGCGTCGGCAGTTGGTAGCCTTTGCGCGTGGCAATATCATCAAACTGTTCGGCAAGCTCTGCCAGTGTGACCGCTCCCAGGCGGTCGATGAGCAGCGCTTCCGCTTCGCGCATGGCATCCAATAGCGCTGCATTAACCACCTGCTCTACCGCGCAGTCAGGGTTATCACGGTCGGTGCCGATAGCAAAAATACGTGGCCCGCCCACGGCGTTGTGGATATCCAGCAGCGTTACATGGTGCAAATCGCAGGCGATGCGCCAGCCACCGTTGTGACCCTTTTCAGATTTTACATAACTCGCCTTACGCAGTCCCGCCATGGTACGGCGCACGACAGCGGCGTTGGTGCCTAGCATAGCGCCAATCTGTTCAGAGGTAATCGGCTGGGATTCTCGCGCAATATGCAGCAGCACATGCAGCATACGGGAGAGGCGGCTATCGGTTCTCACAGGCGATGATCAACTATTCAAAAAAACAACTAAAGGAGTAACGAGTGAGAAAGCACCTTAACATATTCATCTGTTAAGGCTGCTCGCCATCGGTTGGGTTGCGCTTCTTCTGAAACGCATCGCTAAACGCTGCCGCTAAAATACCGGTAGGCATGGCGATAATACCAATACCTGCTACCGCGGTTAGGCCCGCAAAAAACTTGCCCAGCGCGGTGATAGGCGTCACATCGCCATAGCCCACCGTGGTAAGCGTCGCGATACTCCACCACAGCGCACGGGGTACGCTACCGAAAGTTTCCGGCTGGGCGGAGGCTTCAACGACATACAGGCAGCAGGATGAAAACAGCAACAACAACGCAGCCACACCTGCGCTTAACCATAGTTCATAAGAGCGCGAGTGGAGCGCATCCGCCAACTCCGTCCATGCTTGGCTGAACCTTCCCAGGCGGGCTAGCCGTAACATACGCAGCAAGCGCAACAGCCTTACCAAAAATGCATTGTCATGAACCATAAAACCTAAGAAATACGGCAAAATAGCAATTAAATCGATCAGCGCCCAAAACGAAAAAATATAACGAAGACGGCCACTCAAACCACGATACCGAGGATCTTCCCCTATCGAATAAAGCCGCAGAAGATATTCAATAATGAACACCACCACGAAGATCGTTTCGAGCGCAGGAAAGAGCCATGGCGCGCTTGCGCGAAGCGTAGGTTCAGTTTCTAAAATAGCCGTCAAAGAGGCCAACAAAATAAGCACACCAATCACTTGATTGAGTATTGAAAGCCCATTCTGCTGACGTGCTTCCGGCGCCAACTGCCGATAGAGCGCGGCTTTATTCATCGTTATATTCACACCTACCCATCCACATCATTTTTTTCAATTCCATTGCTCGCAAACAACTGAAGCAGCCCTTTTCGCGAAATAAAACGTCAACGTTGGTGTTGATACCCTCGCCGATCAACGATAGGCGCATGCTGCGCCATCAACTCCACGACCCAGTCGATAAATACGCGCAGCTTGGCGCTGACGTGCCGATTCGGTGGAAATGCGACGTACATCGGCATTGGATCGAGGTGCCAATCCTCAAACAAGCGCACCAGTTCGCCGCGCGATAAATGCTCCCTGGCCATGTAGTCTGGAAGGCATAATACACCGAGACCCACTAGGCCCGCTTCAAGCCCAGCGTTTCCATCGTCGACCGAGATCACATAGCGCCCCTGCACGCTGACACGCTCTTCTTTGCGGTGTAGGGCGTAAGGAAAGGCCAAGCCCGAGCGCGCCCACCTGAAACCAACGATGTAGTGAGGCGGGAGTGATAACTCTTGCGGGTGCGAAGGGACACCCGCCTTTTCCAAATAGCTCGGTGCGGCGTAAACACCCAGACTCAGGTCTCCTATGCGGCGTGCCACCAACGACAAATCGGTAAGTTCCCCGCCGCGCACCACACAGTCCACGCTTTCACCAATCAAATCCACCAGGCGATCGCTCACGCCCATATCGAGTTGAATATCGGGATATTGAGCATGGAACGCAGGCAAGGCGGGAATCAGGATCATGCGTGCAAAAGGGCTGGGTACGTCCACTCTTAGTCGACCGCGGGGTAATACCGAGGCATTGGACAAGCTGGTTTCGGCATCATCCATATCGGCCAGCAGCTTGATGACGCGCTCGTAGTAGGCGGCGCCATCCTCCGTGACGTTAACCTTGCGGGTGGTTCGGTTGAGCAGCGTGACACGTAGCCGCGCCTCCAGCTGTTGCACCAATTGTGTCACGCTGGTTTTGCTCATATGAAGTGTCTCAGCCGCCTTGGTAAAGCTGCCCGTCTCCACGACCCGTGCAAAGGCCTGCATTGCGTTAAAACGATCCATGGCTGTGCCAAACACCTCGCCATTATTTGGAATATACAAACAATGTTAAACGGGATTCGCCGTTTATCCACCACAAATGCAGGATTAAAGTGACTTCATCATATAACAGGTCGATTTCGACCTATCGATGGAGATCTCCATGGCTAAGCGTGATGTCGTTTTCCCCGTAGGCCGCCAGGCGCTTTATGAGCAGAACGCCTATTCTGCTGCCGTTCGCTCCGGCGATCTATTGTTCGTGTCGGGCCAGGTCGGCAGCCGTGAAGACGGCTCGCCCGAGCCGGACTTTGCCGCCCAGGTTAAACTTGCTTTCGACAACCTGCAGAGCGTTCTGGAAGCCGCGGGCGCCAGCTTCGAGGATATTGTTGATGTGACAAGCTTCCATACTGATCCAGAAGCCCAGTTTGCTGCTGTCATGGAAGCCAAGGCACACGCGTTCCCGGAAAAGCCCTACCCGAACTGGACGGCAGTTGGCGTAACGTGGCTGGCAGGGTTCGATTTTGAAATCAAGGTGATAGCCAGACTGCCCGAGTAATCAGGAATACAGTTCAAGCCCCTATTCGTTGCGACGACGGGGCGTTTCTGCCCGCTGCCTTCGGAGAAGGTATGACCTTTTCAGTTTGCCATTTGACGAAGAGCGTGACTTCGTATTTGCTATCGCTAAGCTGGCATTTTTAACGCTGCCCGAACGGATCGCCCTCAACCACTCAGAGCTTATGATCAACGCCTTTGCCGTCTCCAACTACCGCAGTCTGAAAAACGTTGTCTCTCCCCTGTCGGGTCTCAATGTCGTGACCGGGCCCAACGGGTGTGGTAAATCCAACCTGTACAAGGCGTTGCGGTTACTGGCAGACACCGCCAAAGGCAATCTGATCGCATCGATCGCCCAGGAAGGCGGGCTTGATTACACCTTTTGGGCGGGCGCGGAAAAACTCACCAACAGCATGAGAGACGGGTCTGCCCCCATTGAGGGCACCGCCAAAAAAAGCAATACCCGCCTCAGGCTGGGGTTTGTCGGTGAAGACTTTGGCTACGCTATTTCGTTGGGAATGCCTGCGCCCCAGGGGTTTGCGGGCTACGGGGATCCCTCCATGTTCCAATTCGACCCCGAAATAAAACGTGAATGTATTTGGGCAGGCGACGTTTGCCGACCCAGCAGTTGCTTGATCGACCGCGTTGGCTCTGTGGTAAAAGTGCGCGTCGGTCGCAAATGGCAGGTGTACAACGCTCATCTCAACAGCTACGAAAGCATCCTGAACGAAATCAGTGATCCGGTCGCCGCACCGGAAGTCCATGCGGTTCGACAAACAATCCGCAACTGGCGCTTCTACGATCAGTTCCGAACCGACCCGCAATCCATTATTCGCACACCACAAATCGGCACCCGCACACCAGTGCTGGATCACGATGGCCGCGACCTAGTGGCCGCCTTACGAACCATTCACGAGATCGGTGATCGAGAGGCATTGTATGCAGCAATTGAAGACGCCTTTCCGGGTGCTAGCATCAATTTTGCAGCCGACGCGAGTAACCGTTTTGTGCTGCAATTTCTGCAGGAAGGGTTGTTGCGCCCGTTGAACCAGTCGGAATTATCCGACGGCACACTTCGATATCTGCTGTTAGTGGCGGCGTTGCTCACCCCTAGGCCGCCTTCACTGCTGGTATTAAATGAGCCCGAAACCAGCCTACACCCGGATTTGCTACCCGCCTTGGGGCGCCTAATAATACGTGCATCACAGGAGACCCAAGTGTGGGTGGTTTCCCACGCGCCACGCTTGGTGGCGACGCTGGAACAAGATCAGGCCTGCAACTCTATTGCGCTGGATAAAGCGTTTGGTGAGACCGTTATTCTCGGCCAGGGCTGGTTGGACGAACCGCCCTGGCAGTGGATGGATTAAACAGCAAAGCGATCAGTCGCGCGTATCAACTGATCGAGAATGCCGGGTTCGCTCCAGGCATGCCCTGCGCCTTCGATTATATGGAGCTCGGAATCTGGCCAAGCATTATGCAGAGCCAGCGCATAACGAACAGGGCATGGCATATCGTAGCGGCCGTGAACGATAACGCCGGGGATACCTTTTAGCCGATCGGCGTTAGCAAGCAGTTGCCCTTCTTCCAGCCAGGCTTTGTGGGTAAAGAAGTGGTTCTCTAACCGCGCAAAGGCTAACGCAAAATGCCCCTCTCTATAGGGAGCCGAAAAGGCAGGGTCTGGTAGAAGGGTGATGGTTTCCCCTTCCCAAATCGTCCACGCCTTTGCCGCCTCAAGCTGAGCAACAGGGTCATCCCCCATCAACCGGCGACGGTAGGCGGCCACCATATCGTGTCGCTCTAATTCAGGGATAGGCGCCTGAAACGCCGCCCATTTATCGGGGAACATTTCAGACACACCAAACTGATAGTACCAGTCGATCTCCGCTTGGGTGACCGTATAGACGCCTCGCAAAATCAGCTCACTGACACGATCTGGATGCGTCTGGGCGTAGGCAAGGCCCAGGGTAGAACCCCAGGAGCCGCCAAAAACCATCCACTGGGTTACGCCAACATGTTCACGCAGCCTCTCGATGTCTTCGACTAAATGCCATGTCGTGTTGGCTTCGATACTGGCATGAGGCTCTGAACGACCACAGCCGCGCTGATCAAAGAGAAGAACGTCGTAGCGCTCAGGATCAAAAAGGCGTCGATGATCAGGTGAAATTCCACCGCCGGGGCCACCATGCAAAAACACTGCAGGCTTTCCGCCTGGCCTGCCCACACGCTCAAAATAGACCGTATGACCATCCCCCACATTAATCATGCCTGTTTCGTAGGGTTCGATCGGTGGGTATAGGGTTTCCAAGTTCGTCATTCAAGCCTCCCGCTTCAGTTGCACCTTTCCAGATACCGTTTGACACTTTTATCTTCGCCAACGACTTTACTACAGGCGGCTCTCGAATGACGTCGAAGAGCGAACAGTAATGCTAGTATCTAGAGAAGGAAGTGAATCAGGAAGCGGTATAGTCCGCTCTGGATCAATCAAACATTAAATGAAAAGGATCTCATCATGATTGAATCAATAGAAGAACTCGACGCCATCAGAAAGTCGTGTCACTCAATGGTCACTAAGAGTTCGAGTCTTTCTGCGGGCACCGCGATCATCCCGATCCCTGGGTTGGATATTGGCTCAGACGTGGCCATATTGATGCGTTTAATTCCCAAAATTAATGAACAATTTGGCTTGTCACCAGAACAAATCAACGGTCTGGATACCCCATCAAAGCTCTTTGTGATGACCGCCATTTCAAATACCGGAAGCAAATTGGCCGGGAAATACATCACCAAAAAACTCATCGTAATGTTGCTACGCAATATGGGCGTCAAGGTAGCGTCCAAAGGTGTTGCTAAGTTCGTTCCCTTTGTCGGTAGCGCTGTAGCAGGTGGTATTAGCTTTACAGCCATGAAGTACATGGGTAACAGCCATGTTGAAGATTGCTACCAGATTGCCTTGGCAACACTGGAAAAAGAACGCCGCGAGCATGAAATTGTGATTGAGTTAGAGCCAGACGTATCCCCCTCTCACAGTAAAGCTGAATAGCGGTCTTTCTAATGTGGCTCCACTAGTGGGCGATGATATGCTCTAGCTGATTGCTAAACGTCTACCACAGGAGAATTTAATGCCCGCTTATGTCGTACTGACCCGCGAACACACCCACGACGCTCAAGAGATGGAGCGCTATGGCAAGAAAGCCAAAGCCGCTCGTGAAGGTCACGACCCGCAACCGCTCGCGTTCTACGGTGATTTTGAAGTACTAGAAGGCAGCGCCATGGAAGGGGCAGTGATCCTGCGCTTCCCGGATATGGCCGCCGCCCGTGCCTGGTATGACAGCCCCGCCTACCAGGAAGCCCGCAAGCACCGCTTTCAAGGTGCCGACTACCGCGTCTTTATCGTTGATGGCTTAACCGAAGCCTAAAAAGCAAAACCCCCGTCTGTAAAAGCGGGGGTTTCGATTATTGCCTTAGTTGCCAAATGCATCAGTCGGCTGACTTATCCAGCACTGTTACCTCACCAGCGATAGCTCACTTTGGCGCTGATTTCGCGACCTGGATTATAGTAGTCGGCCGTACTGGAACCGACCACATGCTGCTCATCGAGTAAGTTGCTAACATTGACGGCCAGATCGGCGTCTTGGGTTAATTGGTAGCTGAAGGCCGCGTCAAACAGCGTTGCTGCACTGCTCTTGGACGTATTGGCGACATCAAAGTAGTAAGAGCCAACGTAGCGGGCGCCGAGACCAACACTCATATCCTGGCTTGGCAAGGTATAGTAGCCCCATAGAGAAGCCGTATGTTTGGGTGCAGCAGTAAACTCATTGCCCTCTCTGGCGGCGTTGCTGTCGCGCACCACTTCTGACTCCATATAGGAGTAACCACCAGCCAAGCTGAAGCTATCGGTCAACTCAGCCTTCGCTTCCAGATCAAGGCCCCGCACCCGGGATTCACCCACGGTTTCCCGTTCGATAACGCCATTGTCCTGTACAACCGCGATAGTGACGTCATCCCGAGTCAGGTCATAGATAGCCGCCGAGAACAGCGCATTGGTTCCAAAGGGGGCGTATTTCGCACCAATTTCGTACTGTTCGCCCCGTTCTGGCTCAACGCCAATCGTAGGCGGTGCGACCGACTCTACCATGCTGATATAGGTCGAAATTTCGTCGGTGACGCGATAGGTCAATGCACCGCGGAGCGAGGTCTCAGAGAAGTCATCGGAATCGGTGACGCCGGCCATGTTGGTGCTGGACACATCCATCGAGTCGTTGCGCACGCCCGCGGTCACAATGAATCGATCATAGAAGGACAAATTCTGGGTCAGGAAGACCGACTCGGTGGTGAAGTCCTGCTTATTGCTGCTATAGACGTTGAGGCTACTCGGGGCACCGCTAAAGACGGGATTTGCGATATCAATTGAGGTCGCATCCCCGTAAAACGAACTGTCTTCGGTGGAAGCATCGCGATACTCGACACCCACCAACGTGCTGCTATCAACCCGGTCAAAACGCGCGTCGTACTGCAGGATCGCGTTGCCGATCAACTCCTGAGCTTCGCTGTCGGAGCCAAAATAATCGCGATCCACCACGCTGCCAACTCGCGCCGCAGAGTCAGTGATATAGACGTAGCCGAAGTCGTCGGTCAGATCGCTGTAACGCAGGTTACCGCGCAACGTCAGGCCGTTATTGAAATCATGGGTAAGCTGGCTAGTGATGCTGGTGCGCTCAACGTCGTGATAGTTGAAACCCGGCTCACCAAAGAAGTCGCTGCGATCGTACTCACGATCGAGAGGATAACCGCCACTATTGGGGGTGTCGTCACGCTTCAGGTAGTCGAAAATAACACTCGCTGAGGTGTACTCAGTTGGCTCCCAGGCTAGACCGCCCATCAAGAAGCCATTGTTGTCTTTGGAGTGATCGTATTCGCGATCGCTGTCACGGATAGTGCCGGTGAACCGGTAGGCCACTGTCTCGTCAGCGTTCAGCGTGTCACCCACATCAACGCCGGCCTCTTTTGCGTCGAATGAACCGTAGGAGAGATAGCCCTCCCCAAAACGCTCAAACCTTGGTCGTTTGCTCACGAAGTTGACTGCGCCACCCGGATCCGCCGGGCCAAACAGAGTGGAGTTGGCGCCTCGCAACACTTCAACGCGCTCGTAGGCGTAGGGCTCTTCACGAACACCACGCATTGAGCCTAGCGTCAGCCCGTCACGGTAAGTGGTGGCCTCGAACCCGCGGATTTTGAAATAGTCGTTCCGGTCATCGGTGCCGTAATAATCGGTGAGAATCCCTGGGGTATATTGCAGCACTTCCTCGGTGGTGGAGGCGTTGCGCTGCTCGATCTCTTTCTCAGTGATCACCGACACGGAAGCAGGTGTATCAAGGATACTGGTAGCGACCTTGCCACCCACCCACAGCTCCTGGGCGACTATCGAATTGGCATCATCATCAGCGTAGGCCTGGGCATTGACGATAATGGGGGCGAGGCGATATCCCTCATTGTCGTCACTGCCGTCGCCGGTTTCCTGTGCGTTCCCGAGCATGGGAACAGTCACCAGCGTCGTGCCGCACAGAATGGCGGTAGTGGTCTGCTGCCACCGTACCCGACTTGCGTTGCGCCGGACTGTGCTATTGCTATCAGTCATGTTGAAGATCCCTTAAATGAATAAACCTACTCTGCTCGCCTCGTGGTTTTCTTTTGAAAGGCCGGGAGAGTATCCGAAGCTAGCATCCCCGAGTCAAGAGTGATAATGTCAATCACAATCATTTAGTTGAACTTTTGATAAGAATTGCAGTACACCATGCGCCACCCGGCCTACCCGTTATATATCCAGACACTGCATGCTTACTTAGCGGTGAGGATTGTCCGTTATCAACGTCTTTAGCTTTTGGAGAACGCTATGGCACTGTTCCATAGAAGTCTGGGCGTTTGCGTAGCGCTTATCGCTGCCTGCAGCCTCAGCGCGGCACCGGTCGGCGCGCAACAATATCCCCTTGAGATTGAGCACGCCCTGGGCACTACCGTGCTGCCCAAAAAGCCCGAACGGATAGCCACCGTGGCCTGGGCCAATCACGAAGTGCCGCTGGCGCTAGGCGTGGTGCCGGTGGGCTTTGCTGCCGCCAACTTTGGTGACGACAATGGCAACGGGCTACTGCCCTGGGTAGAAGCCCGGCTTGAAGAGCTTGGTGCTGCGCCTCCTGCCCTATTCGATGAAGGCGACGGAATCGATTTTGAAGCCGTGGCCGAACGTCAGCCCGACGTGATTCTGGCTGCCTACTCAGGGCTTAGCCAGTCCGACTATGACACCTTGAGCCAGATTGCCCCGGTGGTCGCCTACACCGAAGGCCCTTGGGCAACCGGCTGGCGCGATATGATTCGGATTAACAGTGAAGGCATGGGCATGCCCGCAGAGGGCCAGGCGCTTATTGAACGACTTGAAGCGAAGATTGCCGACACCGCTGCAAACCACCCTGACCTTGCGGGTAAGACGGCCATGTTCGTCACCCACCTTGATCCCACCAACCTGGGGCGCATTTCGTTCTATACCGACAACGACGCACGGGTGCGGTTTTTCCATGACCTGGGGCTGACCTCACCCGAGGTGGTAAAACAGAACTCTACGCCCGGTAAATTTGCCGGCGAGATAAGTTCTGAACTAATCGATGAGCTCGATGATGTGGATATTCTCGTTACCTACGGTGGCCAGCCGCTAATTGATCAGCTTTCAGCCCACCCGCTCACTTCCCGCCTGCCTGTGGTAGAAAACGGCGCTGTTGTTCTGCTCGGCAACAGCCCGTTGGGCACGGCGGCCAACCCTACCCCCATGTCGATTTCTTGGTTGCTGGACGATTATGCAGACCTGCTCTCCGAAGCCGCACGTAAGTCAGAGTAATAGCGTCACCGAGACTAAACTTAGCATCAGCAAGCCGCGCAAAACATTGGCTACTCGCTTTGCAGGCGGCTTACTACTGTTGGCTTTGCTTATCCTTGCGTTAATGCTCTCTGTCGCGTTCGGCGCCCGCGAGGTAGGCTGGCCGGAAATAGCCGCCGCGCTGAGCGGGCATGTTGAAACCATTGGGGATGCCGCCGTGGCTAGCCGCCTACCACGCACCCTGCTTGCCATTCTTGCCGGGGCCGCGCTCGGTATTTCCGGCGGCGTCATGCAGGGCCTGACCCGCAATCCCCTCGCTGATCCCGGTCTTTTAGGCGTCAACGCTGGGGCGGCGTTGGCGGTGGTGATTGGCATTGCCTGGTTCGGCATCGACGAGACGACCCACTATATCTGGGCAGCGCTTTTTGGGGCCGGGCTTACCGCCGTCGCGGTTTACGCGATTGCCAGCCTAGCTCGGGGCGGAGCCACACCACTGAGGCTGGCGCTTGCAGGTGCTGCCACCACCGCAGCGCTAAGCTCGCTTGTCACCGCCGTGATCCTCCCACGTGGTGATATCGCCGGGCTGGTGCAATCCTGGCTAGTGGGTGGTGTAGGCGGCGCCACCTATAACCAAATCCTGCCCGTACTGCCCTTTCTGCTTGCCGGGTTTGCTATCACGCTATTGGCGGCGCGTAAGCTCAACCTGCTAGCGCTAGGTGACGATACCGCTGCCGGGCTGGGTGAAAAGGTGGCTTTGGCCAGAGCCATGTCGGCGCTGGGCGCGGTACTGCTATGCGGGCCGATCACCGCAGTGTGTGGCCCGATTGGTTTTGTGGGGCTGGTGGTACCGCATGCCTGCCGCCTGCTGGTGGGTGGCGACTATCGCTGGCTGCTGCCCTTCTCCGCCCTGGGCGGCGCGGTATTGCTGACGTTTTCAGACGTTGCAGGCCGGCTGGTGGCCCATCCATCCGAGCTGGACGTGGGCATCGTGACGGCTTTTATCGGCGCGCCGGTGTTTATCTGGATTGTGCGCAACCGCAAAGTAGGTTCGCTATGAACCAGCCGTCTCTCAACGAGATCAGCCACTTTAGCCAAGTTCGTCGGGCAAACACCAAGCGTCGTACTCGCATTATCACTCTGCTGGCCACCAGCCTACTCGCGGGCGTAGCACTAACCTTGATGCTGGGGCAGTCCTTTACGCCGCTTTCCACGGTGCTGCGCGTGCTGAGCGGCGCAGAAGTACCGGGCGCTAGTTTTACTGTGCGTGAACTTCGCCTACCACGGGCAGTGGTTTCGGTGCTAGTGGGCGCGTGCTTTGGTCTGGGCGGCATCGCCTTTCAAACCATGCTGCGCAACCCGCTGGCAAGCCCAGACATCATTGGCATTAGCACTGGCGCCAGCTCCGGCGCGGTATTTGCCATTGTGGTGCTCTCGCTGAGCGGCCCGGCGGTTTCAGTGGTGGCCATCGGCTCAGGGCTGGGCGTCGCCCTGCTGATATACGCGCTCTCCTGGCGCCAGGGGGTAACTGGCGGACGGCTGATTCTGATCGGCATCGGCCTGGCCGCAATGCTGCAAAGCGTTACCGCCTACCTACTAATGCGCGCGCCCAGCTGGACGCTGCAAGAAGCTCTGCGCTGGATAACGGGTAGCGTCAACGGCGTTCAGTTAGATCAGGCGCTGCCGCTGCTGGTCGCCCTCCTGCTATTCGGTGGGCTGCTGTTAAGCCGCCAGCGCGACCTTGAAACCCTGCGCATGGGCGACGATCTTGCCGCAGGGCTTGGTGTTCGCTTGGCCGTTACGCGAATCATCGTGGTGATCTCTGCAGTGGCCCTGGTGGCTTTTGCGACGGCGGTTTCAGGCCCGGTGGCATTCGTAGCGTTTCTTTCCGGCCCCATTGCAGCACGGCTGATGGCGCGTAACGGCTCGCTGCTCATTCCCTCGGCGCTGGTGGGCGCCCTGCTCGTTCTACTGGGCGATTATGCGGGCCAGTTTTTGTTACCCGCCCGCTACCCGGTAGGCATCGTGACCGGCGTGCTGGGGGCACCCTACCTGATTTATCTGATTATTCGCGAAAATAAAAGCAGAGGCTCTCAATGAACGCTTCCTCGCTTCTCGCCCAAGGCCTGGTGGCAGGCTACGGGGAGCGAACAGTCCTCAATGACGTTAACCTGACAGTCTCAGCGGGACATACCACCGCCATCGTTGGCGCCAACGCCTGTGGAAAATCGACACTGCTACGCGTGCTTTCGAGGCTGCTCGCGCCGGAGCAAGGAGAGGTGTTGCTGGATGGCAACGCCATTCACCGACTCAACACCCGACGCCTGGCGCAACAATTGGGTTTTCTTCCCCAATCGCCCATCGCGCCGGAAGGTATTAGCGTGCTTGAACTGGTTAGCCGCGGCCGTCACCCTCATCAAGGGTTGTTTAAACGCTGGAGCACCGCCGACGAAGCAGCCGTCGCCGAAGCACTGGCCGCCACGCATATGACGGAACTGGCCGAGTGCGCGGTGGAAGAACTCTCCGGCGGGCAGCGCCAGCGCGCCTGGATCGCCATGGCCCTTACCCAGCAAACCAATGTGCTGCTGCTCGATGAGCCCACCACTTTTCTGGATATCAACCATCAGATTGAGGTGCTCGATCTTCTCACCGACCTCAACCGGCAGCGCGGAACCACGATAGTGATGGTGCTTCACGAACTCAACCTAGCCGCCCGCTACGCCGACCAACTGGTCGCCATGGCCAACGGCAAGGTTTACGCGGTAGGCCCGCCGGAAAACATTCTGACCGAACAGATGGTGCGCGACGTATTTGGCCTGGAAAGCCGCGTCATCAAAGACCCCGTCACCGGCAAGCCGATGATGATCCCGCTAGGGCGGCATGGAGGGCCTAACTCAGCGCGCCTCGACAGCGGCACGTCCTTTGATGATTGAGCGGGCAAGCATCAGATACGCCACAGAACCGCAGGCGGCCATGGCCAGGATAACCGCTCCAAGCGTATGCGGCAGCAGGGCAGACAGTGCGCTCAGAATGCCAGCGATGCCGAACTGGGCGGCACCCAGCAGTGCTGCGGCCGTTCCACTGCTGGTGGGAAAGAACTCTAAAAAGCAGGCCTGTATATTCGGCGAGATCGCCCCTATCGAGCCGATGGTCAGCATCATGGCAAGCAGGAAAGCGTACAGCGGCCACTCCATGAAGGCCGCCATCACCAACAAGACGATGCCCACTGCCTGACAGCCCGTCGCCAACTGTAGGATGCGCAGCGACGACAACCTGGAAAGCAGGATTCGATTGAGAATATTGAAGATCAGCATCGCGACGATGTTTGCTGCAAACAGCAGCGAAAAGCTAGAAGGCGACTGACCGAAGTGCCCCTGATAGATAAAGGAGGCGTAGGTGATAAACATCATCAGGGTAGAAAAAGAAGCGGCCTGCCAAACGATGAACGGCAGGGCTGGCTTTGTCGACAGCACCAGTTTGTAACGCGCCAGCAGGCTCATCTGAGGGCTTTTCGTTCGCGACACCTTGCCCGTGCCGGTGAAGAGCACCCGCACCAGCAATGGCACCAGCAGCAGCGCGTATGCCGCCAAGACGAAGAAGATAGTGTGCCAGGAGCCCAACAACAGAATCGCGCTGCCCACGCTCGGCGCAATGCCCGGCGCCAACACCATGATAAAGCCCATCATCGAGAACAGTTTCGCGGCGTCGCGGCCCGCCACTCTGTCGCGCACTAACGCCGGCACCGATACCAGGGTCAAACCGGCGCCAATGGCTTGAATTGCCCGCCCACCGAGCAGGGAGTTCAGGGAATCCGACATCCCAATGGCAATGCTTGAGAACGCAAAAATCACCAGCCCGCTCATCAGAACCCGCTGCCGTCCGTAGCGATCTGAAAGCGCACCGCCTATTAACTGACCCAACGCCAGCGCAAAGACATACACCGACACACTCAACGATACCGACTGCTGAGAAATCCCCAGCGATTCGCCGATGACCGGAAAGGCCGGAAGGTACGTATCCATGGAAAACGGGCCCAGCATCATGGTCAATGCCAAGCTTAGCACCACAATAAACGGCGTTTTAGATTGGGTCATAGAAGCTCGCGGTAACAGGACATAATGATGGACACTATCAACAATATGATACCGACTGATGCCATCAAGGCAATCGAATAGAAAGCGGGGTTGAGCAAACTGCATAGAATCAGACGATGACTTCTACATGGTAAGCGCCAACCCACCAGGCAAAGAGCCAGAGATAGAGCGCGGCACCCCAACACAGCTTGAGCTTGCGGTAGCACAATCGCGAGTTGCTGGCGTTGGCTTAACGAAGAATGCCGCTTCTTCCAACTCTAGCGAGTGCATACCGGGCTGCTTAATGTTTAGCTCAGCTAATTGTTGCTCGTCGTAGCCCTGCAGCAGGCTCCAGGAACGAGCGTAATCGCTAATCACACCCGCTACGGCCTCGCCTTCTGTTGAAACCAAGCCCTGATTGGTCAAGGTTCGGCTAAGTAAACTCACCGCCTGCTCAAACTCTATGCCACGCTCGGCTAAGCGCCGCTGGTTCAAGGTATAGCCGTGAACCAAGTGGTCTTTTAACACCTGAGTGGCCCACTTGCGGAACTGGGTGGCACGCTTGGAGCTGACCCGATACCCCACCGAAATAATCGCATCAAGATTGTAGTGTTTGGTGCGATATCTTTGCCCATGCTCAGCCATATGTTCCAAAATGGAACATGTGCTGTCTTCATCCAGCTCCCCGCTCTTATAAATGTTACTCAAGTGCTTGGTAATTGCCGGGCGCTTAGTGCTAAAAAGCTCGGCCATCTGCGCTTGACTCAACCAAACGGTCTCCTGCTCCAGGGTCACCTCTAGGTGTGCTTGCCCATCTTCACTGGTAAATATCTGTATTTGCTGGTCATTCATCAGTGTTTCCTCCAGGTTTACATCAAGCCTTATGCATCCCAAAAGCAAGCATCACTTAATGCAGCAACATGCACCTTCACCTACCAGAGCAAATACTCAAGCGCGCTTATCATTAGAGATTAAGTAAACCTTAGCACAAAAACTGTTTATTTATACAGCAAAGCCTTAATACCCCATCCCATTACACATGGGCCCCTTGAAGAGGACGTGGCTCTTAGTTCTGGGACATCTTGGACTCAACGCATAAATAGGAAAGCACCATCTCGACCGCATGGGCACGCCGCTCAAGAAGCCAGCCCGGATCAGCCAGATCCTGCTCAAAGATGATAGATAGCGTATCGCGTTGATTGATGTGGGTGATGGATAGCGACAAAATCGAAATGTAGAGCTGGGTGGGATCCACTGCCGGGCGGAACATCCCTGCCGCCTCACCCCGCTCGAGAGTGTCCCGGATCATGCCCACGAGCGGCGTCGTTTGCTGGACGACCTTGCTCGATTTACGCAGCATGCGCCCACCGAGCAGATTTTCATTGCGTACCAAGCTGGTGAACTCGGGATGCTCGGCCATGTGATCAAACGTAAACTCGACCAGCGCGCGCATACCCGCAACAGGCTCAAGATTGCTTAGATTGAGTTCCTGCTCCTTGGCGCGCAACTCCTCATAAACCCGTTCGAGAACAGCCAGATAAAGACCTTCCTTGTCATTGAAGTAGTGATAAGCCATGCGCACATTACAATCGGCTGCACGCACGATACGTTCCATGCGAGCGCCATCGTAGCCGCGCTCGGAAAACTCTTGAGTCGCCGCTTGAAGCAGGCGCTCGCGTGTTTCATGAGCATTACGGCGGATTTTTCCCCGGGTACGGGCACTCTGTTTCACATCGAGCGTATCGCTTTTTGTCATGTACACATCCTTGTTTCTATTGGCGCTATAGCCCTAACGCGATGCCATCGCTGCGAGGGTCATGAGCCGCATAAAAGCCTTTCGCCGGGTCGATAACGACCGCGCCGGGGTGGCCAGCCAGGGCACTCTGTACGGGGAGCGGGCTCATCTGATGACCACGCCGGGTCAATTCAGCGAAAATAGCATCTCCCGCATCCTGCTCCAGTTTTAAGGTATCACGGCCATCTGAAAAGGTTCGCCCCAGTAGAAAGCGCGGCGCTTTCAGCGCACTAAGTGGATCCATGCCATAGTCTATCAAGCGGGTCAGCACGGCAGCGAGGGTTTGCGGTTGTCCATCAGCGCCTTGCGTACCGTAAAGTAAACGCGGCTTACCATCGACACGATACATACCCGGATTCAGGGTATGGAAAGGTCGCTTTCCGGGGGCAAGCGCATTCGGATGAGCAGGATCAAGGCTGAACGCCGCGCCGCGGTTATGCCACAAAATCCCCGTATCACCGACACTGACGCCGCTGCCCCAGTCGTAATAAATCGTCTGCAGCATCGAAACGGCATTACCGAAACGATCAGCGGCCGCCAGATATACCGTATCGCCATGCTGGTAAGCGAAGGGCCAATCCAATGCTTTATCCGCCTCCACTTTTGCCGCCTCAGCATCAAGATGGGCAGGCGATAGCAACCGGTCGCAAGGCACCGACGAGAAGTCAGGATCAGCCAAGTGGCTATTACGATCCAGAAAAGCACGCTTAACCGCTTCGACCAACAGGTGGTAATAATCAGCGCTGCCCTCCTCGATTTTAGAGAGATCGAAACGCGCCAGAATGCCCATGATTTCCAGCGTGGTCATCCCCTGGGTGGGCGGCCGATGGGCCAGCAGCTCGCCACCCCGGTAGGGCACCGACAGCGGCGTTTCTATCCGTGCTCGGGTAGCCGCCAAATCAGTGGCCGTGAGTGGAGACCCAGCCACTGCCAGCCCAGCGGCGATTTTCGCCCCCAGCTGCCCTTCATAGAAATCCCGGTAGCCGTGGGTCGCAATGGACTGTAGTGAAGCGGCCAGCTGTGGCTGGTACAGTTTTTCACCATCATCGGGAATCTTCCCGCCTGCCATAAAGTGCTCTCGTACGCCTGGCATCATCGACAGCTCATCGCGACGAAAATCAAGCCAAAAGCGCTGCGATGGCGTCACTGGGAAGCCTTCCCTAGCTAGCTGTATTGCTGGCTCCAACAGCGCTGCCCAACCCATTTGGCCGTCACAGCTCTGACGGGAAATCTCATGCGCCTGCCCCCAGGTATCGACCGTGGCAGCCGTGGTTAACATGGAACCAGGCCCCCGCGCGGGCAATTTACCGGACAGTTCCAACTTGGCCTGTGGCGCCTGGCCAATGCCTGACAGGGTTTGAACACCACCCTTTGCATCCGCAATGATCATGAAGGCATCGCCGCCAAGGCCGGTAAAATGCGGATAGGTTACCGACAGACAGGCCCCCATGGTGATCGCCGCTTCAACCGCGTTGCCCCCTTGTCGAAGTACCTTAAGACCCGCTTCTGTTGCCAGCGTATGGGGACTGGTCACCACCCCCTCAAGGGAATGCGCCAACGCTGATGAAGTTGTACTAATAGCCATTGCTACCCTCCTTATTTGGGCTGTTTAGCCGCCATACACCATATTGGGTAGCCACATACTGATCGCAGGAATATAGGTCAGCAGTATCAAGGCAAACAGAGCAATGCCAATAAAGGGCAAGGCACCACGTACCGCCTGGACGTAATCGACGCCGCTGATAGTGCCTGCCACAAATAAGTTGAGGCCAAACGGCGGCGTGAACATGCCAATCGCCCCGTTCACGGTCAGCACTGCCCCCAGGTGGACAGGGTCAATACCAACGCGTATGCCCACCGTGTAAAACAGGGGAGCAAGAATCACCATAATGGAAGAAGCATCAAGAAACATGCCGGCAATCAGCACCGTCACGTTGATCAGCAGGAAGATATGGTACGGATTTTCGGATAACGACAGGATAGCGTTGGCTAACATCGCCGCTAACCCATTACTGGAAAGAAACCACGCCAGCACTGACGCAGCAGCGAGAATAATCATTACCTGAGCTGTTGTGGTCGCCGCTTCAATCATGCTTTGGAATAACGCTGCAAAGCTCTTCTCACGATAGACCAGCGCTGAAACCAGCAGTGCATACACCACTGACACAGCAGCGGCTTCAGTGGGCGTAAAGATACCCAGGTAAATCCCACCCAAAACGACGAGAGGAACCCCTAACCCCCACGAAGCATCTTTGAATCCCAGCAACACTTCGCCCCAACTTGGCGGCTTCATGGGGGTGACACCGTCTTTCTTGGCGCGATACCAACAGTAAGGCAGCAAACAGGCGGCGTATAATAAACCGGCTCCCACTCCCGCCATGAACAGCGCACCCACTGATACCCCAGTGACAGCCGCGTAGACGATCATTACGACCGAAGGCGGAATAATGATGCCCAATGAACCGGCAGACACCAGCACGCCAATCGAAAATTGACCGGAATACCCCTCCTTGCGCATGGCCGGATAGAGCAATGAGCCCACCGACACCACCGTGGCCGGGCTCGATCCGGAAATAGCACCAAAAAACATACTTGCTGATACCGCCGTCATCCCCATGCCACCGGTAAAACGCCCCACCAACAAGTTAGCCAAGCGGATGATCCGCTGCGATAAACCACCCGCACTCATCAAACTACCGGTGAGAATAAAAAAGGGAATCGCCATCAATGGAAACTTATCCAACCCGGCAAACAAGCGCTCGGCCACGATGGCCAAAGGAATATGGCTAAAACTCCCCATCGCTACCGTGACGGAACCCGCCAACGCAATAAAGATGGGCGTTCCCACTAACATCAACACAGCCAATAGAACCAGGAATGTGATAACCATGCTTTTATCCAACTTGATCAAGGTGGGCAGAGGCTTGCTCTCTACCCAGCAACGTCCGGAAGAAATGCTGGGTAAAGCGAATGCCCATTAAAAGAGCGCCCACTGGAATGGCCAACTGAACGATCCACATGGGCGCTTGCAGAGCAGAGCTCACCTGACCAAACCGATGGGTTTGCTCCGTTAACTGGAAACCGTAAAACACCAGGAAGAGGCAAAAAGCGATAGAAACCGCATGAACGAGCAACGCTATCCATTTCGCCAACAGTGGAGGGCTAAACCTGTGCAGAATATCGATGCCAATATGGATCCCTTGCCGCGCAGCAACGCTCGCGCCAAGCAGCACCATCCATACAATTTGGTAACGAACCAACTCCTCCGCCCATGAAAAGCCATCGTTGAACACATAGCGTGCAATGACGTTGGCGAAAAGAATGAAAGAGGCAGATAAAATCAGCAGGCCAATCAAAACCTCCTCGGCACGCGATATTAGGCGATCAAGTTTGCGCATAGCGGACTCCACCAGCGATGAAAACAAAGGGGAAGAAAGGGCCAAAGGGATAACCGATCAGCCCTTAATGGGTGACGCGCGACTATTGGGTATCAGCGATAGCTTGCTCGAACTCCGTCATTAGATCTGCGCCAATGTCACTGGCAAACGCCTCGTGTACCGGCGCCGTTGCTTCTCTGAAAGCGCTCAGTTGGGCATCATCCAATGTGCTGACGTTAGTGCCACTGGCTTCGATAGTGGCAATGTAATCTGCCTCACGGCGGGCGGTTTCTTCACGCTGAAATGCGGTGGTTTCACGGGCAACCTCCGTCAATAGAGCTTGATTTTCAGGGCTTAGGCTATCGAACCAACGCTGGCTAAACAGGAATGCATAGGCCAGATAAGCGTGGTTGCTGATGATCACATCGGACTGCACTTCATAAAATTTCATTTGTGTAATCGATACCAGCGGATTTTCCTGGCAGTCGACAATGCGTTGTTGCAGCGCGTTGTAGGTTTCGCCGAAGGCAATCGGCACTGGGTTAGCGCCCATCGCCTTAAACTGCTCCATGATGATAGGGCTTTGCATCACGCGTACCTTTTGGCCTTCGAAATCTTCGGGGCCGTTAACCGGTTGGTCACAGGTAAATTGCTTAAAACCACTTTCCCAGAACGTCACCCCCTTCAGTCCCACCTGCTCTACCGTTGCCAATAGGTCATCACCGGCCTGCCCATCGAGAACGGTGTGGGCGACCTCGGGAGAAGGGAACAAGAAAGGCAGGTCGACGATCTGCATGGCGGGAACAAAGCCCGATAGCTTGGCGGTCGGAATAATCGCTGCTTCCACAGCCCCCATCTGCAACTGCTGGGTGACTTCGACATCATCACCGAGGGTGTTGTTGGGGAAAATTTCGACTGAAATCTCACCGCCGCTTCGCTCCGCCACAATGTCCCTGAAGCGCTCAGCCGCCAGGTGTTGTGCACTATCTTCAGGCAAATCATGGTGAAACTTGATATTAATATCGGCGCTTGCCATACCAGTATGTGCCAAAGCGCCCAACGCGAAACTACACGCGAGAGCCTTCAACTTCATGTTCTTAAATTGCTTTTTCATGGTGTGATCCTTGCCATTGCGCCCACTCAGAAAGTGCTTCTTCATGGAGCGAATTAAGTAACTGTTTACTTACTTAATATACCAAGCAAATATCATGCCACATTTAAACATACGGAATTCTGCGGGTTGCTGAGCTTGTCACTCAGGAAATCCGCACCAACTCAGTGCTAAAGGGCACATCATGGTGCGGATTTACTTTTCGGCGGTGCAGGCAAGCTGCCAGATCGTAGGCGAACCGTACAGCTATCAGGGGCGCTGCCTTCGGTTTTACCACTGCGTTAGTGGCCCTTTTTAGCCATCGAAACTTCCACCATATTCTTTCGGGACAAGATCAGTCTCTTCGTCGCCCGTCCTGATAAGGTTGACGATCATGTGCGCGACCAATGACGGTGGGTGAGCTATCGAAGTTGCCCCCACCGCTTGCTCCTGTGCGGTGTTCAGGCCTGATTTCACCGAGCCATAGAACTCGGTCGCTGTCATGAA
Source organism: Halomonas sp. ISL-56 (assembly GCF_018612805.1). NCBI lineage: Bacteria > Pseudomonadati > Pseudomonadota > Gammaproteobacteria > Oceanospirillales > Halomonadaceae > Halomonas > Halomonas sp. ISL-56. The sequence continues at coordinate 105,612 of NZ_JAGGRO010000005.1, forward strand.
GGGGTGTATCAACGAGACGGTGATGCCCGCATCCGCCAGCTCAAGCCGTGCAACTTTCGAGATCATGTTGAGTGCTGACTTTGAGCTCGTATAAGCAGCCGAACCGGGGTAAGTCGCTAAGGTCGCGCCCGAGCTAACATTGACGATGCATCCAGCTCCTTGTGCGCGCATCAGAGGGATCACCGCTTGCATCATAATCAGTGGGGCCACTGTATTGAGATTGAGCAGTCCCCGAAAATCGTCAATGTAGATGCCTTCAATCGTGGCATATAGCCCCTGCCCCGCATTGTTGATCAAGACATCGATTCGGCCATATTTTTCCTGCACGATCTGGACAGCCTTTTGAACCTCGGCTGGACTGGTGACGTCGCAGGGTATGGCAAGCACATCACTTCCCAGTTCTAGCGCCAAATCGTCGAGCCGGTCTTGACGTCTCGCCAACAACACAGCACGCGCGCCCGCTTGAACGACCGCGTGTGCTGTCGCTTCACCAATACCTGATGAAGCGCCTGTAACGAGGACGACCGAATTTTTAAGCTCCATAGCGCATTCCCTTTCTGAAAGATGTGACGTTGTGAAAATAACCATAACTGTAACGCTAGAGCGTCCATTAAAGAGTCCAACTGAACCGTCAATATTTATAACAGGGCACCTAAACGGTGGCGTGTCTATTTCAGCCTATAAAATGCACATTCCTGCTTAATGCATGGATGCGCAGCGCAAGCCATGCTAGAACTAATGACATGAATAATTCGATTGAAAAACTAAGGTCTCTTGTAGAGAAACGCGCGAAATCCGTGCTTACCCAGACTCATATCCCTCGTTTGGATATTCTCCGGGTTTGCGAACCCACCGAGCTTTTTCCAGAGATCTATCAACCCCTGATTAGCCTGATCCTGCAAGGTAGCAAGAGAATTGTCATCGGAGATCAGGTCGTCAACTATCAAGCGGGCCAAAGCTTTGTTACATCCGTCGAGCTGCCAGTGATCGGGGAAGTCGTGGAGTCGAGTCCGACCACTCCCTATCTGGCTTTGCGCCTATCTCTTGACCGAGCTTTAGTCACAGAGATGTTGTGCAAGGTTGATAATCCTTTGAGCATGTCTGAGACGAGAGGTTTCTGCATTGACCGGGTGAGTGACGATCTTGCTGATGCTTGGTACAGGATGGTTCGCCTTACCGATCATCCGGAGGATATAGCCTTAATCGCGCCTCTCATCGAACGCGAGATCCTGTATCGAATGCTACGCGGCCCACAAGGTGCAGTGCTAAGACAAATAGCAGGCATCGACGATCGATTTTTCCAAATCCGGAGTGCTATCACATGGATTCGCAAAAACTACGCAACGGCATTCCGAGTTGAGGAACTGGCGGCGACAGTGAATATGAGCCCTTCGGCGTTTCATCGACGTTTCAAAGCGACGGTTCGATTGTCGCCCCTTCAATATCAAAAACAGATCAGACTCTATGAAGCTCGCAGAATGCTCTTCACTGAACCAGGTGGAGTCACCGCCGTCGCTTTATCGGTTGGCTACGAGAGCCTGTCGCAATTCAGTCGAGAGTATTCTCGGCTGTTTGGCGCGCCCCCTGCGCGCGACATAAGAACTCTTCGCCAAGATGCACTTGGGGGGCAGCCAACAGAGTTCAATGAGCCCGCCACTTTCAATTAGACGCTGCGTCGTCCGTTGCCACCCCAAGGCAATACCGTGCCCCGCGACAGCCGCTTGCAGTAGCAGTGGGTAACTATCGAACACAGCACTCTCCGATGATGAGAGTTCAAAGTACCCCATGGCACGAAACCAGCCATCCCACTCTAGCCAATCCGGCGGTTCCGCATGGTGGTGCAGTAGTCGATGGTTAAGTAACGCATTGAGGCTCAGCGGCGTGGCTGCCGCTGGGTCGTCCGTTGGTTTGCAGCGCAATGTCGAATGGCCACTAAATTCGGTAACTGGCCGTGTCGACGTCGCCAGTTGAATCTCAATGTCAGGATAGCGACGAATGCCTGATAGAAAAGCGTAAATACCTCACTCACAGCTTGTTATTGGAGAATGGTGTAGACCCTGACGAGGGGCTAGAGGATGACGAGTTACTGCTTATGCTGATTGACAACCTCTCTACCCCTCAAGTTGGCCGATTAGCGCCCTATACACCGGTTGTTGTGAATGTGCTGCGGCAATGGATCACAGTATGAAGGCTTATAGGTAAGAACACATTCAGCTTACCCAATACAGCAAATCAGCCAAAAACGTCGTTGGTTTCAGACGGCACCGCCGCAGTTTGCTAACGTGGGCGATGGTGTCAAGATGGTTGCTCAACAAGAGATTACATATGCACTTCACGGCCCACACCTATTCAGCATGCGCCTTCTTCGTAGGAAGTAGGTGCAGCACCCCCACCACCATCGAGCCCACCACAAAGCCAATCACCGCAGAGCACAGCGTATTGAAGCTCCAACCCAGTATGCCGCCGAAGGCACCCGTTGCCTCGCTAATGCCATGCTCAATATGGTGTACCCACTCATAGGGCGCGTTGTACCAACCCGTACCATCAGCACCCAGATTAGCCATTAAAATATGCCCACCTACCCAAAGCATGGCGATGGTGCCCACCACCGAGATGGTCGCCAGCACTTTGGGCATGGCCGTCACCAGGCCACGGCCCAGTGTCTGTATGGCCGAATTATCCTGCTGGGCAAGCGTCAGGCCGATATCGTCCATTTTGACCAACAGCGCTACCACGCCATACACCAAAATTGTGATAACAAACGCGACTACCACTAAGCTCGTCAACTGTGACCAGAACCCTTGATGGGAGACCGTAGCAAGTGCGATCACCATGATTTCGGCAGACAAAATCAGGTCGGTTCGAACGGCGCCACTCACGATCTTTTTCTCGGCTTCCGGCCCCTTCTCTACCGCTGGTTTTTCGTCATCATGCCCGCCGGAGAGCTTATGCCAGACCTTCTCTGCGCCCTCAAAGGCCAGATAGGTACCGCCCACCATTAATATGATCGGCAAGAGAGAAGGCAAAAAGTGATTCAGCAGCAGCGCCACCGGCAGGATAAAAATCAGCTTGTTGCGGATCGACCCCAGCGCGATCTTTTTCACAATCGCCAGTTCACGCTCCGCTGTTACCCCCTGCAAATATTGCGGCGTCACCGCCGTATCATCGACCACCACCCCGGCCGCCTTCGCCGTCGCCCGCCCAGCGGCGGCACTGATATCATCCAGTGATGCTGCGGACAACTTCGCCAATGCGGCAATGTCATCCAGTAATCCTATTAAGCCGCCTATGGCCATGAATGCTTCCTCCGTGAATAACAGGTGCAGATAGTAGAGCACAAAGAGGCTGGGAAAGAGCACCAATAAGAGTAGTTATCGGGCACGATAGCCCAGCAATGCTGCTTCGATATTGGCAACTATCGATATGCTCTAGAAGCATTGTGATGGTAGGTAAGACTCCAACCGATAAAGTGCAGGTAAGTTTATGAATACGTCTTTTCATCTCAACCTCGACCACGAGCATTTAAAGTGCCCTATGGGTTCTTTAAGGTTTATAAATGATTTATCAGCTTGGCACATTACCAAAGCTCGCTCATAATGAGCAGTTAAAAGCTCACAGAGATCCTTAAGGGTCTTAAAGTACTCAAAAAATGGTGCGGCAATGAAACGGGCACGCAGCTACTCTCGCGTCACAAAACAGGCGCTCTCGATCCTCGGCAAGCTGATCAAGGCTGGCCGTTTGGAGCGCAAACTTACGGCTACCGAACTGTCGGAACGCGCAGGCATCACCCGAAGAACCCTCCGCAATATCGAAAATGGCGAAGCCGGTTCTGAGATCGGCACCGTCTTCGAGGTTGCCGCACTCGTCGGCGTCCGTTTGTTCGATGTTGACGAACGGACACTCGCGATGAACAACGCCCATCTAGAAGAAAAACTAACGCTGCTACCTAAGAGCGTCCGCCATAGTAAGCAGGAGGTCGATGATGATTTCTAAGCTTACTGACCACAAAGAGGCCTATGTCTGGATTTGGCTGCCTGGAGAAACGCACCCCGTCGTGGCCGGCCGCATCACACAGAACGGGAACAACTATGGCTTCAACTATGGCGCCAGCTATTTGGAGCGTGATGCCGCAATACCCATCTATGACTCAGAGCTTCCGCTCCGCCGCGGCCTGATCGAACCGGCCGCTGGCTTGGCAATGGCCAGTTGCCTTCGTGATGGCTCGCCAGATGCTTGGGGCCGCAGGGTTATCATCAACCGTCTGATGGGTGCCAAGGCAACCGAGACCGAAACCAGCGACATCAACGAACTCACCTACTTGCTTGAGTCGGGATCGGATCGAATCGGTGCACTCGATTTTCAGCATTCCGCCACGGAATACGTTCCCCGCCTCAAAGCAGAAGCATCCTATGAGGAATTGCTGGAAGCAGCCGAACGGATCGAGCAAGGCGCCCCACTGACACCCGCGCTCGAACAGGCGTTGAACCACGGCACATCGATCGGCGGCGCCCGCCCCAAAGCCCTGATCGATAACGGCGAACACAAAACAATCGCCAAGTTCTCTTCAAGCACGGACATTTACAGCGTCGTGAAGGCGGAATTTATCGCCATGAAGCTCGCGGCTTTGTGTAACCTCAATGTTGCCCCTATCTCGATGATCTCGGCTGCTGGCAAAGACGTGCTGCTCATAGAACGCTTTGACCGCCTCAAATCAGAGGCTGGCTGGCAGCGTAGAGCAATGGTGTCGGCTCTGACGATGCTTGGCCTTGACGAAATGATGGCGCGCTATGCGTCTTATGAAGATCTTGCCGAGATCATCCGTCACCGCTTCACCAAGCCAAAGGAAACGCTGAAAGAGCTGTACGGACGGATCGTTTTTAATATCCTATGCGGCAATACGGACGACCATGCTCGCAACCATGCCGCATTCTGGGACGGCGAGATGCTTACCTTGACCCCTGCCTATGATATCTGCCCACAAGGGAGAACCGGCAACGAGGCGACACAGGCAATGCTGATCAAGGGTGAAAACCGTATGAGTACGCTGCATAACTGTCTCACGGCCGCGCCTGATTTCTTGCTCAATGAAAAAGAAGCCAAGAGCATCATCGATAACCAACTCGCAACGATTGCCAGTGAATGGAAGGAGCTCTGCGAGGAAGCCAAGCTGACCGAGACTGACCGGAAGCTCTTTGCCGGCCGACAGTTTTTGAACAGCTATTGCATTGAAGGCCTTGGAGCCGAACATAGCGCGTTTCGTGAAGGCTTTGAGTCTGCGCGGGCACAGTTGCTTGGTTAAAAAAAGTTGCTCGGTTAAAAAGGCGGCCCGTTGCGCTGTTCCCAAATATAGATGAGCCGATTGCCCATCTATTCAAATCATATTATGAGCCGATTAAGGTTTATATCCGACTCATAGGCCAGTAAGGTGGATTCTTAGAATAGAGAGGGCAGTCACTTAGACTGCCCTTTCTTTTTATGCGTGAAGCGGGAATACAGAAATTAAAGCAGATAAGCGCTTACCTTCAATGCGTAGCGTCGCCACTTCATCTAGCGCCAAGCCTGCCGCTTCAACGATGGCCAGAGCATCGAAGATGGCGAAAGTCCAGCAACCCAGATTCAATGCCCAACAACCTGGGTTTCTCCATTTCGGCGGCCCGGTTTGAAAGCATGTGAACTAGCCGCGCAAGCGATGATGAAGGCGGCGCCAAGCAAGACCACCAGAGCCCAGGGGAAAGCACCGACACCCCATGAATTAAGAAGCATACCGCCAGCTACTCCACCGCCAGCAATCGCAGCGTTCCATGTCACCACATTCATGGAAAGCGCCACATCGGCGCCACTTCCAGCAGTATCGGCCAACGCGGTTTGCAGCAGTGTGGCAGCACCGCCGAAGGTGACGCCCCAAACCGCAACGCCGGTGTAGACGACAACAGGATTTTGAGTATTCAAACCAAAGATGAAGGCGGTTATCGCGAAGGCGGCAAGGCTTGCGAGTACCGTGACCCGCAAATGGCTGTCCACGAGTTTTCCCGCAATCCAAATACCGACAAGCGACGCTGCACCAAAGGTTAATAGCACCAGATCAATCCGTTCGCCGAGTCCCACCGACCCCACAAACGGCGCAATGTAGGTATAGAGAATATTGTGGGCCAGCATCCACGTTAAGACCACGGCAAGCACTGGCCGCACGCCAGGTGTGGTAAAGACTTTTCGCAATGGCATACGCTCGCTGGCGGACTGTCCGGGATAGTCAGGAACCTTGGCAATGACCCATACAATCAACATAAGCGTCAAAGCGGACATGACCCAGAAAGCGGTACGCCAGCCAGCGACCGACCCCATGTAAGTTCCAAGAGGCACCCCTAGAGACAACGCAATGGGGATGCCGACCATCGCTACGGCCATTGCACGCCCTTGTTGATGCGGAGCGACCATACGTCTCGCATAACCAGCGAGAAGACTCCAAGCCAACCCGGCGGCAACACCCGCAAAGAAGCGGGCAACTAACGTTAGGCCATAGGTACTGGATAGCGCCGTGACCGAGTTAAAAACGAAGAACCCGATAATGGTGAGCAGCAAGACGTTACGTCGCCGCCAACCACGCGTAGCAATCGTCAACGGAATCGCCGCTAACAACGACCCCAGCGCATACGCCGTCACCATTTGACCTGCCAACGCTTGGCTGATCCCGAGACCTTCACTGATTTGAGGTAACAAGCCCGCAGGCAGCGTTTCTGTCACGATGCAAATAAAGCCCGTCATGGCCAAGGCCAACAGTGCGGGCATGGGAAGTTTATCGGTCGCAGCCGATTCCGCCTGAATAGATGAGTAGTCCACAAAAAATACCCTTTCGAAGATAAAGTTTAGCGCTGGGCAGCAGGCGCCCAGAGCATTGCGCGAAATATATGTATCGATCGGTATAAATATTCGGGACTATGCAGGTTATTGTCAACAAGTTTTGTATCGAGTAGTATATAAGTCACTTATCTTAATGACGTACTGGAGTTATAAATGGCACAGATGGGGCGTCCCAGAGCGTTTGATCGGCAGCAAGCCATCGAGCAAGCGATGCACCTCTTCTGGGAGCAGGGTTATGAGACAACGTCTCTGAGCCAGCTCAAAACTCAGATCGGCGGGGGCATCTCTGCACCAAGCTTTTATGCGGCTTTCGGATCCAAGGAAGCCTTGTTCAAAGAGGCTGTTCAATGCTACCTGGAGAGCTATGCCCGCGTGACAGACGCCCTATGGGACGATGAAATAGCTCCCAGAGAAGCGGTCGAACTTACGCTACGTCGTTCGACGAAAATGCAGTGCGAATCGGGACACCCAAAAGGCTGCATGGTGGCCTTAGGAACCATGAGTGCGCCAAAACATGAGCATGCGCATGTCACAAAGCCGTTGGCCGTTTCACGTGCGCGTACTCATGCCGGGTTTGTACGATGCGTTGAGCGTGGCATTGCTATGGGCGAGCTCGCCGAAGGAACCGATGCTCAGGCCATGGGGATGGCATTCAGTAGTTTTCTGCTGGGTGTGTCGATATCAGCGAGAGACGGCGTCAAGATATCGGTCTTCAATGCATCTATTACCGAGCTCATGAAATTGTGGGACGCCGCAAGCAATGAGCGGTAGGGATTTTCTCAAATAAAACGTCTCCCGCCCTTTAGCAATTCCCCAGGACACCCAGCCGCTATTCGATCATCGCCGCCATTCGGCGATGATACTGAGAATGGTGAGAAGTAGCTGATTGATTCACGCCGTAGGAACGCGCGTCACTCCCGCAACAGATCAATAAAGGCCCGCAAACTGGGCGGTACATGCCGGTTGTTAGGATAGTAAAGATATAGGCCCGGTATATGGGGGCACCAATCCTCAAGCACCGTCACTAGCTTCCCCTCGCGAATGAACGCGTGAGCATAGGATTCCGGCAGATAGGCGATGCCCAACCCATCCGCTGCCGCCTCTACCATCAACTGGCTGCTATCCAGCGTCATAACGCCGGGTACGTCAACCGACACATCCTGACCATGCTGCTGGAATTCCCAGCGGTAACGTTTCCCGCTGGGCAAGCGCTGCTTTATGCATTGATGCATGGCGAGTTGGTCGGGAGTTTCGAGGATCGGTTTGCCGTATAAATAATCAGGAGAGGCAACGGCGAGGAAGCGCATTTCATCCCCGACGGGAATAGCGATCATATCCTTGGGAACGGCTTCTCTTAGTCTCACCCCCGCATCGAAACCCTGCTCAACAATATCGACCAACCGCCCTTCCGCCACCAGATCAAGCTCAACGCCGTCGTAAAGCGTTAGAAATCGCGGCACAACACGCTGCAGCAACAGGCGAATTGCCCCTTCGCTACCGTTAATGCGTAATCTGCCCGTTACCTTGCCTTCCAGGCTCGAGGCCTCTTCCAGAAGGCTATCCAGCTCGCCCAGCAGCGGCCCCAAACGCTGAAGTAACCGCTCACCACTTTCGGTCAACGAGACACTGCGCGTGGTGCGGTGTAAAAGACGCGTGCCGAGTCGGCGCTCGAGGGTTCGCAGAGTATGACTCAACGACGAACGGCTAACGCCCATCAAGTCCGCCGCACGGCGAAAACTGCGATGTTCGGCCACCGCTTTAAAGGCGTTAAGATCGGTTAACGTTGGCTTGCTCATTGGTGAATAGCTTTCACTACTTCATCTCAATTGTTGAGTATTCAGTTAACAGTATTACTGGCCTAACGTATCTCCTGCAACGCCCAATCAACCCACAGGAGATAAAGCATGGCTAACACCTGGCTAATTACAGGCACCTCTACCGGCCTTGGCCGCCTTCTTACCGAACACCTGCTTGCACGCGGCGACCGCGTTGTAGCCACGCTGCGCCGTGACGGCGCGCTGGACGACCTGCAGACCCAGTACGGGGAGCACCTTCATGTAGTGAACTTTGACGTGACCGATACGCAGGCAATGAGAAAAGGCGTAGCACAAGCCTTTGCCGCTTTCGGCCGCATCGATGTGGTAGTCAGCAACGCAGGCTACGGCGTGTTCGGCGCCGCCGAAGAAGCCACGGACGAACAGATCGAACGACAGATCGCGACCAACTTAACCGGTTCGATTCAGCTCATTCGTGCGGTGTTGCCCTACCTGCGCGAACAAGAGGGCGGCCGTATCGTGCAGGTGTCGTCGGAAGGCGGCCAGATCACCTACCCCTGCTTTAGCCTTTACCACGCCAGCAAATGGGGAATCGAGGGGTTTGTCGAGTCGGTCGCTCAGGAAGTAGCGCCCTGGGGTATCGATTTCATTATTGCCGAACCCGGCCCCACTGCCACCCAGTTTGCGGATGCACTGGATCGCACACAGCCGATGCCCCTATATGAAGAGACGCCAGCGGGCGAAATTCGTCGTGGGTTAGCGTCTGGCGCTTTCACTATCAAAGGCGATGCGGCAAAAAACGTTAACCTCATCATCGAAACAGCCGATATGCCCACTCCCCCGCTGCGCCTGGCATTAGGCGGTACGGCCTACCACTCCATTCATAATGCGCTCATGCAGCGGATGAGCGAACTGGAGGCGAACAAGCAGTTAACGCTGGCGGCCGATAGCGATGCGTTCATCGAATAACCTGTCCACGCCCAAAAGATACCAATGAGCCGATTACGTTGCCTTTTTGGCTCAAATTATGAGCCGAATAAGGTTCGTATTCGGCTCACAGGCAAAAGCTGATTAGAGCCAAGGAAGTGGTCGGTTTAATCAAAAGCAGCCGCTCACGACATTAACGCCTGGAGGCCGCTATCATCAATCGCCACTTAACTGAACGAAAAAGCCAGCGACAGATTTTTTGGTATGCATATAAACCCAATATTCAATGCCTAATAGATTAAAATGGGCTTTAAACAACAAAATATTGGAATTAAATACCATTGAAAGAATATGAAAATAAATCCATAATTTTGTGCGCTATACGTCATAAACGGTGATTAACCACATTATGTTGGATTTAAGTCTCGGCAAACCCGGCGAGATCGTCAAACGGCTCTGCGAGCGCCTGCGCAAGGAGCGGCTGGCGCAGCAGATGACCCAATCGGAAGTAGCTGGCCGCGCCGGTATCGGTGCCAATACCGTCTCCAACCTGGAAGCCGGACGTAACGTCGGTTTCGAGAACTTGGTTCGCGTGGCCATGGTGTTAGGCCGAGCCAAGGAGCTTGAGACGCTGTTCTTACCCAAACTGGAGAGCATCGAGGATATTCGCCGCTACGAAGAGAGTACCCAACGCATGCGCATCAGGAAGCCCCGCGATGCTTGAGCAAGTCAACGTGTTCTTTGAGGGCTGGGGTGAGCGCTGGCTATGGGGCTCACTGGTATCGACGACCGCTCTCTCCGGCCGCCCTAAAATTCTGTTCGAGTACAGCGATGAAGCCAAGAACCGCGGCCTGGAACTGGCGGCTTATACCCTGCCGCTTGACGGCCCCAAACTGCGCCAGGATTTCCCGGCGCACCAACTGGGCCTGCCGGGGCCGGTGTATGACTCGTTACCCGATGGGTGGGGCATGCTGCTGATGGACCGGCTATTCAGGCGCCGGGGCCTTAACACAGCACGTATCGGGCCATTGGAGCGGCTGGCCTATATTGGCAGCAATGCCATGGGGGCGATGTCGTTTGAGCCTGTCGCGCCCGAGGGGCTGGGATCACAAGACCACCACTCGCTCGATCAACTGGCCGCCGATATACAGGAAGTCTTTCAGGGGCACGATGGGGAATTTCTGCAGCGGTTGCTGCAGGTGGGCGGCTCGCCGCAAGGGGCCAGACCCAAAGCACTGATCTATCGCGACTCGCGAACTGGCGCATTTACTACCGCTGCCATCTCAGGCCATGAAGCCTGGCTGGTGAAGTTCCCGGCCAAGGACGAGCACCCAGAGGTATGCGCGATCGAAGCGGTTTACGCCGAATGCCTGCGGCGGTGCGGTATTCCCACCCCCAGCACAGAGTATTTTACCCTTCCCAATGGGCAAGCGGCCTTTGCCAGCCAGCGTTTTGATCGCCAGACTGGCTTGCGCGTGCCCATGCAGAGCCTCGCCGCCTTCACCGGGGCCGACTATCAATCACCGGGGGCGTTGGACTACGTCAACTTCCTGCGGGCCACTCAGCTATGTACTAACGATGTACGTGAAATGGCCTTCGCCTTCGAGCGTGCTGTCTTCAATGTCATCTTCAATAACCGGGACGATCACCCCAAGAACTTCGCCTACCTGATGTCGCCTACGGGCCAGTGGAAACTGGCGCCGGCGTATGACGTAACCTTCTGCGAAGGACCAAACGGCTATCACCAGATGGATGTAATGGGAGAAGCACTAGAAATCGACCGCGCCGCACTGTTGCGGCTTGCCGAGGAGGCTGAAGTCTCGGCACAGGATGCTCGTCATATCATCGATACCATCGGCGAGGTAGCCAGCCAATTTTCCGCTATCGCCAATAGTCTATTATCGCAGTCCATCCGTGGTGAGACGCTGCGCATGATTCAATATCGTATTGATGAGAACCTGGCGCTACTTCGCTAGTTTCAAACGATCATAAGCGACCATTAAGCAATGCCCCTCCCATTGATTGCCTGAAAAATACCTATTCGGCTCACACAACCTTCCGAATTCATGTACTTTCATATTTTCTCACTGGACACCCTATGCATAACCTATGGATTCCCGTCGTCGCCATTTTAACCGTTGCAGGCCTGATATTCGGCAGCCAAGCCTACTCCGATGTACAGCGTGATGCCCATATCGCCGCGATTATATCGGAACGCCTCGACAGCCAGGCAACAGCCGAGATCTCCCACTTGAAACGAGTCAACAAGGGCTATGGAGTGTGCGGCGACTATGCGCTTTCACGCACAGAGTCCGGTCACTTCTACTACAACAGCGCCACCAAGCACCTGGCGTTGGGCACCGATGCCTCGCTGTACCACGACAACTGCGAGGGCGTCTCTGACTAACCCCTTGGAACCTATAGTTCTCAACAGGCAGCCCTAGCCCACCACCACGGAGTAACGAGTGCTGCGCCCACCACCGGGTAGCTTTGAAAGACAGCCTTTTTCCAGCAGCTCTGCCAAATCTCGCGTGGCGGTGGCTTTACTCACCTTTGCCAACGATTGGTACTTACGAGCGTTTATACCTTGCTCAAACTCCTCACCAGCCGTATCTAACAAACGGCTTAGCACTTTGATCTGGCGTTCGCTCAGTACCGTGGTGGCATGTCGCTGCCAAAAGGTGGCTTTTATAAGGACTCGGTCGATTCTTAACAACGCCTGCTCAAGCGCCTCTTTCAGCGTATCAAGAAACCACAACAACCACGGGGTAATATCGAGGCTGCCTTTCTGAGCAATTTCAAGATGGTCATAGTAAGCGTTACGTCGCGACATAATGGCAGCACTTAGTGAATAGAACCGCACGGATTGCTGCTCTGCCTGTGCCAGCGCGCGATCTGTCACCGCGCGGGTGACGCGACCGTTGCCATCGTCAAAGGGATGTAAAGTAATCAACCACAGGTGAGTAATACCAGCGCGGATCAGCGCATCAAGCCCTTTAGGCGGATGGTTGAACCACGCAATAAACGCATTCAACTCAGCCTCCAATTGCCCACGGGGCGGTGCTTCAAAATGCACGGTAGGCCGATCAAGCCGCCCCGATACCACTTGCATGAGGTGATCACCACGCAGCTCGCCTATTCTTACATTGCCAAGCACGCCCGGGCCTTGCACAAAAAGCATGGATTGCCAAAGGCACAACTGTTCGCGGGATAGTGGCTCATCCAATTGATGCGTAGATTGCAGCAATAGCTCGACCAGCGCTTCAGATTCAGGTGTTGTTCTGGCGGATACACCCGCCTGCTCTAAACCTAGCTGGCGAGCAACGGAAGACCTCACGGAGCCAACGTCCAGGCGTTCACCTTCAATTTCGCTGGTACGAATAGCGTTCTGGATCAGTGCATCCATCTCCACATCCAGATCGGCTTGACCGTGGATAGCCTCGGTTTTACCCAGCACCCTACCCTGCATTAGCCGTACGGCATCTAATGTAGGCCGCAGCGCGAACTCATCCCACTCAAAATGCGGCCAATTATCCTGCTCCCAGATATACATGAGCCGATTGCTCCACTTATTCAGATCACATTATGAGCCGATTATGTTTTATATTCGGCTCATGGGCTAGTCAGGCTGAGTTGAGAAGACTGTTTTCGGCAGTGCAAATGCGCGATTGGCCTTGGCAGTGAGCTCTCTTGCCTTTCCAATCAGCCACATCTATATTCATATTTGTTATTTTTGAATATAGGAAACACATCATGGCCACGACCAGCCTTAGTTTAGGGGAGCACTGGGAAGTCTTTATCAGAAACGAAGTCGCCAGCGGCCGCTACGGTTCCGCAAGTGAGGTTGTGCGTGATGCGCTACGTGCCATGGAGGAACGCAAAAGCAAACTTGAGGCGCTACGTTCGCATCTAGCCCAAGGTGCCGAGCAGGCTAGCGCCGGTGAATTCGTGGACGATTTTTCGATGGATGCATTAATCAACGACTTGGATAGCGAAACGTAATGCACTCGCTTCATATCACATCAAGGGCGCCACTCCCCCCTACCCGAGAAGCATCTCCAACTTTCTCCGTTGCTCAGCATGTTTGGCCGCGTTTTCGTTTTTCAGTTTTTCCAGATTGATGAGCTTCCAGCGTACGGCGGGCAGATCTGCCGCCTGTGGGCGATCAATGGCATCAAAATCGGGCGAACCGTCATGCAAGCTCAGCAAGAATCGCTTGGTGTTCTCATCGAAGCGTGACTGAATATCTGCAATCAAACGTTTACGTGTGTGCAAGAGTCCTTCGAGGCTGACGAGAGTCCTGGTCATACCCTCAAATTCTTGGGCGTAAGGCTTATCAAGGTCGATCAAATTAGGGTTCAGCAGCTCGTGTGCGGGGCGTGACGAGGAAGGTAGATCAGGCCGATATCAACCGACAAACGCTTCCGGCACCATAATCCGATAGCGCGGATGTATCTTGCCACCTTTGATCAGTGCGCGGTCGCCACGACCAAGATTGAAATCTGCAGGATCGAGGCGCTTGCGCCAGGGGTGGTCATGGCGATCCGCAAAGACAAAGAACAACCGCTTGACCTTGATCTTCTTACAACTGTGCAGCAACGCCGATAGTACTTTCGGGCGCAGTGTCGTCAAGCTCTCGAACACCATATCAAGGTTATGAAAACTCTCATGGTCGGGCAACTCGTCCATAGCTTCCATAATCGCCCGTTCAGGTGCCGACATCTTAAGCGTCCAGTTCCATGGCAGCGTGTCTTCGTCGTTGATGTTGTTTTTGGCAAGCCCAAGTGACATGTCGGCGAACAGTGAGGTACTGCGGGTTTTGACGGGTGCGTTTAGTGGCAGCTTGTTTAGCCAATTGGGTGTGGTGTTGCCATATACCCAGACAAGGGCATGGCTGCCCAAACGCAGATAGTGATCGTAGCCCTGTTGGGCAAGTGCCGTTGTACCACCGACATGGATGTCATAGCGCATAATATGCTGCATGGAGAGCAGGCAAGTTTTCCAATCGATTGCGCCCGATGTTGTTGCATTCGGCGCAGGGCGTCGGAAGACGCCGCGGTTAACGCGCTCAAGCCAGCCGTTATTAACGTAATTCCGCGCAAGGAAACGGCTGACACCATGCCGTTCAAGCCATGGAGTATCGACCATGTACCCTGACGGTATGGCTTCAAGCAATCGCTTTAGTATTGCTTCTTTATATGTACTCATAGTTCACAAATTAGCATTTAACTAAAGAGCCTACCACACCACTCTTTGATATCATAAAATTTGGTGTACTATTAGTTCACAAATAACCAATTTCTTAAAGAATCGCGGCAAGGTGAGTTGCCAGCTTAACCGCCGTTAAAATCAGCGCCCGCTTGTACCCTAGATATGACCGAACTCCGGGAGCGCAGGGCAAACCCGCCTCCTGCAATAGTCGATTTAGGTCAGTTTGCTGACATCAAATACGCATGAGACGGCAGCAAGACAAAACCGGAAGTGCTACCTACTTTGAATATATGAATTTTCTGGAGATTGGCAATGGAACAACTAACAGGTGGTTGTCTCTGCGGTAAGATCCGAATCGTGGCCAATGGCGAGCCGCTCCGGGTAGGTATTTGCCACTGTATGGATTGTCGCAAGCATCATGGGGCACTTTTCTACGCGGCGGCGGATTACCCCAAGCAAGCTGTCATGATCGAAGGCGAACCACACAGTTATCAGGGCCGCTACTTCTGCTGCGCATGCGGTTCGTCGGTTTTTTCAGTAAGCGAGGACGAAATCGAAATACACCTTGGCGCCCTTGATTCACCCAATCAACTGAAACCGACGTATGAGCTTTGGAACATTCGCCGCGAACATTGGTTGCCGCCCTTCCCTGGCGTAGAGCGATATGATCGGGATCGGGAAGATTGAGCAAGTTCAAGGTCTGCCATTTAGGCCAGGAGGCAATCGATCAGCGCTTACCTTCAATTCGCAGCTTAGCCACTTCACCCGGCGTCAGACCTGTCGCTTCAGCAATTTGCTCGTCACTAAGTACAACCAGCTTGTGCAGATTACGGGCTGTTTTCTCAACAACCAGCTTCTCGCCTTTCTCAATACCTAGCTTTTCGCCTTCTTGAATGCCCACTTGACGTTCTTGCTGGGCCCAGTTTTCTAAATTTTCTGCCAATATGTCTTTATCCTCCACCAAACTGTTGAGCTGTTGGCTACGCGGTCAGCAACTCCATTTCCCCGCGGCTACGAACCGGATGGCGAATCGCCTCTTTGGCTATATTCACTTCCAATGCCACTTTCGCAGTCTCCAGCACGCCAACATCAATTTGGTAGCCCCCTCGGGACATCAGCCAGTCAAGCACCTCCGCCAAGTGCCAGATTGAGGCACTGCCTTCGTGAACCGGCACAGGAAACGTCGCTCGGTGGGTAAGCATCAACTTGCGCATTGCCTGTCGGGAAATACCCACAACGTCTGCTACATCCGTCAGACCAACAAGATCCGGCGAGGCTTCGATCAAACGCGCGGAAGGGATCGCTCTTTTTACATCAACCAGTGCCGTTCTAACCGCTTCCTCGGCGTTGCCCGCTTCACGAGAGAATTCCAGCGCCAAGCGGCCCGGCTGCCCCACGCCCACCAGAGCATCATCGCAACCGGCATCGCCCAAACGCTCCACCAGCGCATCTAGGTCGGAGTCACTGTCAGCCAGTTGGTACTTCAGCGTAAAAATATATTCCATTCTTCAACCCTCCGGCTCCGCTTCGTCTCGACGCTTGTGGGTCGAGCACTTGTCCACCACTCTCCGAATTGCCCGGGCGTGGCTGCCGGGATTTCTCGGTGTACTCCACACGCTCGCGATACAAAACTCACCGCAGCGGCATTCATCATCATTATAGGGACAGTAAATCTTGCCCCAGGCATGACTACCCCCGACCTCAACTCGCCAGCCCTCCGCTTCCGCATGTTTGAGAACAGTTTCAATCTCTTTTTTCGGATGTGCTGGACGAGTCATTATTTTCCTCTGAGTATGAAGACACACCCACTGGTTGTCAATTGACAACCAGTGGGTGGCAGTTCATGTGCTTACTGACGTTTATCTGAATAAGTAGGCTCGAGAGACTCTTCTTCAACCCTAATAAAAATTAAGAAAGAATATCCATGAATGCAAGGTTTACCGAAAAGTTTTTTTGACCACTATGGGTGAGCCTATTGGCTATATTCTGAACTCGCCCCCAAGAGTTGCTTACCCACGGGATTAAGCGCCTGCCGTTTAGGCCAAAAGGCAATCAGATTCCGGTCACGTCGGGGAGATAACGGCCGCGTTACCACGTTAGCCGTTGGCTTATTGCTTAACGCCAAGGTAGGCACCAAGCTAACACCGACATCGCCAGCGACCATCTGCAATAGCGTTCGCGTATCGCGTACCCAGAAATCCACCTGGAAGGTATCGACCTCTTCCAAAGAGTGGGCAAATATTTGCTGGATCAGCGCTTCACAACCGCCTGACGACATAACCAGAGGGTGCTCCGCTAGTTCCGCCACCGTCACGCTGGCTTGTTTGCTGAGTGGATGGCTTGCGGGCAGCACGGCAACAATCTCATCCTTCTTTAATAGCTGCCAATCAAAGTGCTCACGCCAGTAGGTGAGATGCAGCTGGGAGACATCGGTTGTGATGCCCATATTGATAACACCACTTTCCACCCACTCCTTTATCTCTTCTTCCATGCCTTCCAGAACCAGGCTGATGGCATCCGGGTAGCGGTTCGCAAAGCTCGCAAGCAGAGGCGATAACCAGCCAGATAAAGCACTAGGAATAACGCCTATCTTCAGCGCTTTATCTGCTTCGTTATGAAACTGCCCTACTTGCTGGCTTAATACCTGAAGTTCAGCTACAACCTTCCTGGCGCTAGTAAGCACTAGCTCTCCTAGCGCGGTGGGTACCAGCCCTTCTGGGCTTTTCATGATCAGCGGGCCACCCGCCAGTTTCTCAAGTGCCTGCATGGAATGACTCACCCCCGACTGGCTAACGCCAAGGCGCTCCGCCGCGCGGGTATAAGACTGCGCTTCCACCACGGCAAGCAGCGCGCGAAGTTGGGCAATGGAGATATCCGCCCCTCTGATCATCACAACTCCTCATGGCGACCATGACCTAATCGAGTTTCTAGTCGCATGTTAGCGGCTTCTATGCTGGCCCTTCTCTTATCATCAAGACCAGGAGCCCGCATGTCTATCGCCCTTGCGCTAAGCGCCATGGTGCTGCTCGGCAGTACACACTTTATCAATGGCGTGCTCGCCCGTTTTTACCCGCCGCTCAATATTGCGTTTTATACCCATCTGGGCGGTGCGCTTGTCGCTTTTTTAGGCGCTCTGCTCTTTTCCACCTGGGAGCCAAACGTGTGGATATGGGGCGCGCTGTCGGGCATCGGCTCCGCTCTTGGGGCTTGGCTGCTTTATCAAGGGTTATCACGGGCTCCCTTCGCCATCGTGGTGCCGGTTAGCGCTGTCGCGATGGTCACCATCGCACTTGGACTATCGCTGGTTTTCTTGGGCGAGCGACCCAATGGCTGGGTATGGCTAGGCGTGATGATCGCCCTGCCCGCTATCTGGTTAACGGCAGGCGGGGGTAAGCCAAACAAAGCGCGGATGAATAGCAGCACCCGAGCGGGCCTGTTGTTGGGTTTAGGCGCAGGCTTAGGGTTTGCCTTGCAACTGCACTTACTTGGCCAAGTGCCCAACCAGGCGGCTTTTTACGACATCGCACTCTGCATGCTCAGCGGTGCCGTATGTTGCCTGCCCTTTTATCAACACGCACACCCAGTACGAAAGCGCTTTCCACT
The DNA here is from genome assembly GCF_018612805.1 of Halomonas sp. ISL-56. Classification (NCBI taxonomy): domain Bacteria; kingdom Pseudomonadati; phylum Pseudomonadota; class Gammaproteobacteria; order Oceanospirillales; family Halomonadaceae; genus Halomonas; species Halomonas sp. ISL-56. The sequence continues at coordinate 123,986 of NZ_JAGGRO010000005.1, forward strand.
GTTGGCGACCATAGCGGGCGGCATCAGTGCATTAGGGCTAACGCTGTACGCGTTATCACGGCAAGACCAGCTTGCCATCATCAGCATCGTGATTGTGTCGATGTACCCACTGATACCAGTGGTGTTTGGCTCGCTAGTGCGCAGGGAAAGGGTTAGCGGCGCCAGTATGGTGGGTATAGTGCTTTCAATTGCAGCGATGATGGTGATTGTGGCGGGGAGTGGTTAAACAACCGCAACGGGAAAAAATAGTAAATAGCCTATATATCAGTCTAAGCCCGAGCATCACTCAACACCTCACACAGCCAACCAAGCAACGCTTCGTTGCCTTCGCGCTGAGGCGCACCCTGGCGCGTGTATAGGGCGATGGCATCATGCTGGGGCAAGCTCTCTACCACCGGGCGAATCAGTTCGCCATTTTCAATTAATCGTTGCGTCGTCCGTCGCCACCCCAAAGCAATGCCGTGGCCCGCGATAGCCGCTTGAAGTAACAGCGGATAGCTGTCGAAAACACCACTCTTATCTAGCGAGAGTTCAAAGTGCCCCATGGCACGAAACCAGCCCTCCCACTCCAACCAGTCTGCCGGTTCAGCGTGGTGGTGAAGTAAGCGATGGCTAAGCAAACTATCGAGACTCAGCGGCGTTGAGACCCCATTCAGATAAGCTGGGCTGCAGACCGGGAATATCTCGTCCTCGGCGGTAAACACCAATCGATGGCTGCCGCTGGGCCTGCCGTTGGTTTGCAGGGCAATGTCGAAACTGCCACTAAATTCGGTAATTGGCCGTGTTGAAGTGGCCAGTTGAATCTCAATCTCAGGGTAGCGCCGGTTAAAGTCAGCCAGCTGTGGCATCAGCCAATAGAACGCTTCACATAACTGGCAGAACAGCACGACGCGCTTATCGTCGGGGTCGCCACGTAATTCCTGAGCACCAGTGGCGATACTTTCCAACGCTTGCGATACCGTACGGCCAAACTCGCGCCCCTCTCGGGTAAGAAATACCCCGCGATTACGGCGCTCGAAAAGCATCACGCCAAGGTCTTCCTCCAGCGCACGGATCTGTCGGCTGATCGCCGCCTGGGTCAGGTGGAGCTCATCAGCCGCGCGCGAAAAGCTTTCAAGACGCGCAGCTGCCTCGAAGGGGCGCAGCGTTGCCAGAGGCGGAAGCGACTTGGTGAAGTTATCCATAATCTGAGCTCATGCATCGTAACGTATAAGTCGTTTGAAGCACTGCTAGCGGTAGCGGCATCCTAGAGCGGAATTCATATCTGGAACGCTGCAATGAAGGCCACCGCTGAACCACAAGATAATATCCTACAGGGCATAAGCCTTATCGTGGGGGCTGTCTTTCTGCTGGCGTTAACCGACGCACTGGTTAAGTATCTGAGTGCCAGTATGTCGCTATGGCAACTCTATGTCATTGGGTCATCAGTATCGCTGCCAATACTGTTAGGGTTAATCATTGACCATGCAGGCCCCCGCCCCAAGGTAAAATCACGCCGCTGGGTGGCGATAAGAAGCCTGCTTCTATTGCTGATGTGGATAGCCTATTACGCCGCTCTGCCGTTGATTCCGCTCTCGGTGGCGGCGGTCGCCATTTACACCACACCGCTGTTCATTGCCGTACTGGCTGCTTTTGGGGCGGGCGAGCATCTATCGCGCCAGGCGTGGGCGGGCATATTCTGTGGCTTTCTGGGCGTGGTGGTGGTTCTGCGCCCTGGCGGCGACACCTTCACCCCTGCCACCCTTCTACCCGTGCTTGCCGCCCTCTTTTATGCGCTGGCTATGCTGGTCACACGCCACCACTGCCAAAGAGAACACCCTTTAATTCTAACCCTGGGATTAAATCTAGCTTTTCTTGCGGCAGGCAGCCTCTTCAGTGTGCTGGTGGCAATCAACAGCACCACATCGCTCGCCGAACGCGCACCATTCCTGTTCGCCGGTTGGCAACCGCTAGACGCCACAGCGTTAATGATTGTGGGCGCCTACGCACTACTGCTGATTATTGTGAATACCGGGGTGGCAAGGGCCTATCAAATTGCCCCTTCAGCGTTGATTGGCACCTTCGATTACGCCTACCTAATGTTCGCCAGTGTTTGGGGTTATCTGCTATTCAGCGAAGTGCCCGATGCCATGACTTGGCTAGGTATGGGCATGATTTTAATGGCGGGAGTGATGGTGTTATGGCAACAGCACCGCTAATCGATATGTCTGCTTACTTCTTCGCCGCCCACACCTACTCGGCATGCGCCTTCTTATTAGGAACGAGGTGCAGCACACCCACCACCACCGAGCCCACCACAAAGCCAATCACCGCAGAACACAGCGTATTGAAGCTCCAGCCAAGCGTGCCGCCCAAGGCACCGGTTGCCTCGCTAATGCCTAGCTCAATATGGTGAACCCACTCATAGGGCGCGTTGAACCAACCCGTGCCATCGGCACCCAGATTGGCCATCAGGATATGCCCACCTACCCAGAGCATGGCGACGGTACCCACGACTGAGATGGTCGCTAGCACCTTGGGCATAGCTGTCACCAGACCACGGCCCAGTGTCTGCATGCCCGAACTATCCCGCTGAGCGAGCCTCAGGCCGATATCATCCATCCTGACCAACAGCGCCACTACGCCATACACCAGAAGTGTGATGACAAACGCGACCACCACCAGGCTCACCATCTGCGACCAAAACCCTTGATGGGAAACGGTTGAAAGCGCAATCACCATGATTTCTGCGGACAGAATCAGGTCGGTACGAATGGCGCCACCCACGATCTTTTTCTCGGCTTCAGGCCCCTTCTCTACCGCTGGTTTGTCGTCGTCATGCTGACCAGAGAGCTTGTGCCAGACCTTCTCCGCGCCCTCAAAGGCCAGGTAAGTGCCGCCCACCATCAGGATGATCGGCAATAGCGCGGGCAAAAAGTGATTCAGTAGCAGCGCCACCGGCAGGATAAAAAGCAGCTTGTTGCGAATCGAGCCCAGCGCGATCTTCTTCACAATCGCCAGTTCCCGCTCCGCGGTTACCCCCTGCAAATATTGCGGCGTCACAGCCGTATCATCCACCACCACCCCGGCCGCCTTCGCCGTCGCACGCCCAGCGGCGGCACTCACATCGTCCAGTGATGCTGCGGACAACTTCGCCAATGCGGCAATGTCATCCAGTAATCCTATTAAGCCGCCTATGGCCATGGATGCTTCCTCCGTGAATAACAGGTGCTGATAGTAACGCACATAGCGGCTGGGTTGCCTTCAAAGGGTTTTGAGGCAAAGGCATTCACTTGCTATAGGTCGATTTTCAATGCAAGCGATATGGCCTCACTGACAAAGTCCACTACTTACTGCGTGCCTTCATGAGCATGCCCAAGCAGCACCGAATAACGCGTGCTGCGCCCACCGCCGGGCAGCTTATGAAGGCAGCCTTTTTCCAGCAACTCCGCTAAATCCCGTGTTGCGGTGGCTTTACTTACCTTGGCCAACGATTGGTACTTGCGGGCGTTTATAACTTGCTCAAACTCCTCTCCTGCCGTATCTAACAAACGGTTTAGCACCTTGATCTGTCGTTCGCTCAGCACGGTGGTGGCATGACGCTGCCAGAAGGTGGCTTTCATTAACACACGGTCGATCCTTAACAGCGCCTGCTCAAGCGCCTCTTTCAGCGTGTCCAGAAACCACAACAACCAAGGCGTAATATCGAGACTGCCTTTCTGAGCGCTTTCAAGATGATCGTAGTAAGCGTGGCGGCGCGCCATGATGGCCGCGCTCAAGGAATAGAACCGGACATTGCCGCTCTGCTTGTGCCAGCGCACGATCTGTCACCGCGCGGGTAACGCGCCCATTGCCATCATCAAAGGGGTGCAAGGTAATCAACAAGAGATGGGTGATGCCAGCGCGAACCAGCCAATCAAGCCCCTGAGGCGGCTGGTTGAACCAAGTAATAAATGCATCCAGATCAGCCTCAAGCTGCCCAAGGGGCGGCGCTTCGAAATGCACGTTAGGTTGATCAAGTCGGCCCGATACTACTTGCATGGGGTGATTACCCAGCACCTTATAATTAGCAGCAGACCGAGAGGCTAGACCAAAGTTGAGCGTTTCCAAAGAATATTGTAGTCATTTTCCTACATATAATGAGAAAAAAGTCTGGTATCGTATTGGTAAGTTCAATTAATCATCGCAATGTGCAGGTTCTCAGGGGCACAGCATGGCAAAAATTGTAAAAACTGGATATGCCAGGATCAAAGAAGGTTGTATGTCTCAAGCAGAGGCGCAACCAATGCATGATCAGACTCATTATCTACTGACAGAAATCGAGCAAAATATCGGCAAAGGGGTACCAGAGTATACAGATGTACTTTCTTGGGCCTTTGAAAAAATAGGGATCATTCACTTCAGTTATGTCTATGTAGGATATATTCCTTCCGAAGTTGATAAGGCCATTATTTTGGGCAACTACCCAAAAGATTGGGTGAAAACTTATGAGTCCATGGCTCTATACCGCAATGACCCTATTATTAGTCACTCATCAACGACCTCTACAGCTTTCTTTTGGGAAGAAGCTGTAGGAGAAAACCAAAATTCAAAACAAATATTTGATATGTCAGCCAAATATGGTATTGAGCAAGGTTTTAGTGTTCCAGTACACGAACCAGGCTGTGCTTTTGGATCCATCCATTTAGCAACTAACAAAGACAACACAGAATTTCAAAAACTTGTTGAGAATAATTCGTATTTAATATCTACTATTAGTTATATCGCTCACCAGCAACGTCCATCTCTTGCGAGATTGGAACCATACCCACCTTTGACAGACCGAGAAGTCGAGTGCCTGAAATGGGTTGCAATGGGCAAGTCTTATGGAGAAATTGCTTTAATACTGAATATATCTGAAAGAACCGTTAAATTTCATGCTCAAAATATAATTAAAAAGATGGATGCTGTTAATATTAAGCAGGCAATGACAAAATCATTACGCCTGAATCTTATTTAACCCCCCTATCCTCACCTACAACAAGAAAAACTTTATTCAAGGCATCCAAGTTACATGGAAGCAAGCCGTAATCAATATTTTCGTTTAACGACCCTACACTAGCATTTAGAACATTCAAGGGTTACCCGCATATTCTAAGAATACGCATCATCACAGCATCAACGAAAACTTCATAATTTTCAAAATTTCTAGCCTTACCAAATTCAATCATACATATAAACAAGGTATGAGTTCTTTTATCAAACCCGCCATTCTCTGCGCGAAAACATTTTTCTGGGGTAATAAAAAAACGCGAGGCTTTCCAAGTAGGCCCTGATTTTTCCGCTTGAATCCTGAATTCATAGAATAACTGCAGCACTTTGGATCATACGGTAGAGGCAGGAGGGCAAGCAGCGGTACCCTCTCCGCCTTACCGACCGAAGTGAAGCAGAGTATGGGATACCGACAACTGACCCAGGCACAACGATATCAAATTTTTGCCCATAGGGATGTAGGATTGAGCCAACGTCAGATTGCTCAACAGCTTGGCATTCACAGCAGTACCGTGAGCCGTGAGCTGAGACGTAATTCAGGGGCCAAGGGATATGAACCCGCACAAGCGCAGCGTTACAGCGATCAGAGACGCCGCTCCGTCTGGAAGTGGACAAAGCAACTCCCTAGTCTGATTAATACCGTAGCTGCCAGGCTTAGAGAAGAGTGGAGTCCAGAGCAGATTAGCGGTTTTATGGCACCGTTGATGGGGATAGGAGTTAGTCACCAATGGGTCTATTCGCTGATCTGGGTCGATAAGGCCAAGGGTGGCGATTTGTGGCGACACCTCCGCCAGCCCAAGCGTCGCAGTAAACATCGTGCCCATGCCAAAAGCGCAGGACTAGGCAAGATTCCTAAGCGTGTGGGGATAGAACATCGGCCGCCTGCTATCGAAAAACGGCTCACCATCGGTCATTGGGAAGGCGACACGGTGCTTTATGGGCACAAGCAAGCGGGGATAGTGTAGTGGTCAAGTAAAACTGGCCACCGGTTTATAGTTAACCCAGAACTTTTCCTCTGCCTGGTTCGGACTCATTCCATCGTTATGCTGGTGAGGCCTAAGCTGGCTGTAATACCCAATTAAATAGTTCACGATATGATGCTGGCCCTGCAAGAATGAGCAATAGCCATACGTCGGCACCCATTCAACCTTTAAGCTTCGGAAAAACCGCTCCATTGGCGCATTGTCCCAGCAATTCCCACACCGACTAAGACTTTGTTTTATATGGTATTTCTAGAGCGCCTGACGGAACCTGCGGCTCGTATAATGGCTGCCCTGGTCGCTGTGGAACATAACGCCTTTGGGTCGCCCTCGGCTTTCATAGGCCATTTTTAATGCACTGCTAGTGAGCTCGCTATCCGGCGACAACGACATCGCCCAGCCAATCGGTTTTCTAGCAAATAAGTCAATGACAACGGCTAGATAAGCCCAGCGATTGCCGATCCAGATATACGTGACATCGCCACACCAAACGCGATTGGGCGCCACAACGCTAAACTGACGCTCTAAGTGGTTCGGTACTTCAACATGCTCGTCACCTGTTTTCTTGTAGGTGTGCCCAGGAACTTGGTAGCTAATCAGACCAAGCTTTTCCATCAGGCGGCCAGCGCGATAGCGACTTAACGGCACATCCTGCCTTGTCGCCATCTCTGCAATGCTGCGAGCACCTGCAGAGCCTTCACTCTCGCGAAAGAGCTCTCTGACCTTGGCTATTTCCTTGGCCTTCGTGGCACACGCAGGTCTTTTTGAAAGTTGTACCCAGTATTTAAAGCTGCTGCGATGCACACCAAACACGCCACACAGCTTTTTCACTGAATAGCTCGTCTTGAGTTTCTCAATCAGCGAGAAGTGTTCAGGGAGTCCGACATCAAGAGAGAGGTAGCCTTTTTTAGGATATCTTTTTCCATCTCAATATCGCGGATGCGCTTTTCAAGCTCGCGAATTTTAAGCTGATCGGGTGTCATGGGCGTTGCTTTAGGGCTTTGGCCATCACGCTCTTGGCGTAACTGACGAACCCATTTATCCATGCTCGAATACCACACATTCATGGCTTCAGCCGCTTCTCGAACCGTATAGTTTTGATCAACGACCAGCTGTGCTGCTTCGAGTCGGAATTCAGGGTTAAAATTACGTTTTGGTCTTGTTGCCATGCTGCCACCTAGTGATGTTTTGATGCATAGTAGCACCTCTAATTAGGTGGCCAAATTCACTATGCCAATACACTATCACCCCATTGCATACATTATATGTTCAAATATCTTTGAATCACATGGAAGAAGACCATAGTAAATTATCTCGTTTTTATTCCCAACACCTTTATTAAGCACTTCAAGCGTCCAACCACTCCTCCGCAGAATACGTGCCATTTTTTCATCAACTACAACCTCATAATAAGCAAAGCCGGATATCACGCCAAATTGGATCATACTTATAAATAGAGCATAGGTTCTTCTATCGATGCCTCCTTGTTCATAACACTTTTTACTGTGCTGAGTAATAAAAAACCTAGATGCCTCCCACGTGTCTTCAGTTTGTACTTGCCAAGATTTACTAGATTCTTTTAACCATTTAAAAGGACCTGTCAAAAGAGTTGGCGATGTGGAGGGACGAAGCCTAACACAGCCTAAAATGCAATCGCTAGATGCAATATAAATATACTTTGCATCATCATCATCATATTCATCACACTCTATAACTCCGCCTTTATAGCTTTCAATTTTCCAGTTATTCCTATCAACAAAAACCTTCTTTCTAAAGCTAAATATTTGCTCGCGCTCAGACGGTGACAGCTCTTGAAAACCTGAAGCTATAACCTCAAGTCCAAAAATTTTATGACACATTTTGATGGTAGAATATGGCATGCTTACCCTCCACTTTAGCCTTATGGAAACTTACTCTTCATTTACACTTAACATCTAACGTGCTTAGAAAAGCCAAATATAGCTTACCCACAATCACTCCAAAAGTTCAGAGATATAATAACGAGTTTAGCGCAAAAAAAAAGCATTATATGTAGGACGATTACCTAAGAATCAAAACCTCAGTTAAACAACACCTTAGACTAGTGGCGATACGAAGATAAAATTCAATATTATCAAAATATCTTAAAACCACAATAAATAGCTGAAATAACGCCAAATTATTGATTATTAGTGATAAATGACTTATGACCTATACAAATGAAAGTAATAATTTAAATAAAACGTCGCACTAGAAAAAACATCCCTTATCAGAGATAATGAGCATACAGGCTGTACTCCAACCAAGAAGTCGTAAAACAGCACTGATGCAATTATACCAAATTATAATTTATAAATTGATTTATTTTATTTTCGCAATAAAAGATCAATTGAAAAAATACTTAAGATAGACCCCGAAAATATGCGTTGTGCTTTCATTGCGGAAGGTCTTTCTGAAAGAAATTTGCTAACTGAAGATGCAGCTAAAACAATCATCCCGTTGATGCTCACAGCGATCACAATTTGAACAAAGCCCAGTTGCATAAACTGATTCAATGTAGATCCCGCAGAGAGATCAATGAACTGAGGCATTAATGCTGAATACATCAGAGCTATCTTAGGGTTTAATAAATTTGTAACCAACCCCATTGCAAAGAGGCGGCGCGGAGAATGCGGAGAAAGCACACGTGCTTCAAATGGAGATCCCCCTTGTGGACGCAATATATTCCATGCCAAATAGCCTAAATATAGAGCACCTGCGATTCTAACTATGTCATAAGCTACTGGAACAGTTTTAAACAAAGCAGCAAGTCCTAGCGCAGAAGCTAATAAGTAACATACGAAGCCAAGGGCGACCCCTGCTAGAGAGATCAAACCTGCAAGACGCCCTTGTGATATAGCTCGAGAGGTTAGATATACCATGTTTGGCCCAGGAGTTAGAACCATCCCGATAGCAATTATTGCCACACCAAATAGGCTTTCGTAAGAGACCATATGTCAAAACACCTTATTCCGTTGAGGGCAAAATATAATCTGGATACTTAATGTTTCCAATTTAGATCACCCCGAAAAAGTGCATATTGAGATCTTTGTGCAACAGGACGAACGGTTAATTCATCAACATTCACATGCGATGGTAAGTTAGCAACCATTGATACAATCTGAGCAATATCTTCTGCTCTTAAAGGTCTATCAACATCCTTATATATAGCGTTTGCTTTATCAGCGTTCCCACTGAGTCGATTCAACGAAAACTCTGGAGTGTATACCATACCCGGAAGTAACTCAGTAATACGTACTGGCTTACCTTTCATTTCAAGACGTAGAGATTGCGTAAGAGCCCTCTGCGCACTCTTAGCAGCGCAGTAACCAGAACCACCTTCATACCCACTAAGAGCAGCAGTTGAAGTAATATTTATAATACATCCTTGAGATTCAACAAGTCTTGACAACAAGATTTGGATCATGCGTAGAGTGCCCAAAACATTGACATTATACATTTTCGTCCAATCATCAGCGTTAGACTCAGCTACAAAATCAATGCCAAACGCTCCTCCTGCACAGTTAACCAAGAGATCACATTTTTTAACCTGCTGAAAGTCTTCTTCTGTTGCCTTAGTTATATCTAGTTCAATAATATGAGCATTAGTATTAGCAGCAATTTTATCAAGGCGATCACGACGCCGTGCCACAAGGAAAACATCCCAACCGGATCTAGCTAGTAGACAAGCGCAGGCTTCACCAATCCCACTACTTGCTCCTGTAACGACCGCAGTTCTCATGGTAGTTATCTACCCTCCCTTTAAAAATTAATGAGATATTCACTTTTTAAATAGATATTTTATTCATAACCCTATGAACATTTTCTTTCAAATCAAGATACTTGAAGTCTCTAAAACGAAGGCGTGTCTTCGCACCTTCATAAACCCCACTAGCTGCCAAAAAATTTTGCGGCAAAGACCAATATAAGCTTGAGATGCTCTCATCTATTAAGTTAGCAGAATTTGCAATAATCCAAGCTCCTCGCTCAGTCGAAATCGGGCGCCCATTAAGACTGTTTTGTTTTGCTATATCACGGAACCATGTCGATGAAAAAGTCTGCAACTCCCATGCAATCCCAACCAAATCTATTTCCCTTATTTCACGCCAAATAAATGGAATCTCAGCGCCCCCAGCTCTAGCACCAATTTCCAAGAAAACTAAATCATCGCCACTGTCAAACAGCTCTAGGTGGAATACGACTTCTTGTTGTGGTGAAAAGACATCCATGAGATCTGATACAGCATTAATAACTCTGTCTTCATAACTAGCACTTGAAATCTCTATACTGCCAAGTGGACTATCAGGACCAAAATCAGCACAGCTATTAATATAAGTCGACGTCGTAGCAACAATCACTCTCTGACCGTCCCACCACCCATCTACATGCAGGATTGGGGCAGAGCAATAGACTTGCGCCATCATAGGCTCTGAAAACTCTGCCTCATCAAAAAAAATGTCATCATCACTATAAACTAATCTAACTCCTTTGCTTGCTGTACCATAGCGAGGTTTAAGAACCAAGGGATAACCAAATACTCTAGCTATATTTTTAATAGAGTCAACAGAATCCACCGCTGATGCTGACAAAACCTTTATTGAACATTGCCTAGAAGCAATATCAACCATCTTTAACTTATCCCTGAACTTTTCGATCCAAGCAGTGTGATCACCAAGCAACCCAAACTGTTCGCGTACAGATGCTGCTGTCAATAAATCACCCTCGTTGAGAGCAACGACTAGAATAGGAATACCATATTTTTTTATCGTTTTTTCAACTTCTTTTTGAACAGTGACTTGGTCATCCAAAGTATCAACTATAGAAAAAGAAGCAAGCCTTTCTTTAGGTAGTGAGGCCGTTGACTCGGGCGTACAGATCACCCTAATCATTAGACCATCAGGAAGAGAATAACTATCATAGAGTGCCTGAGCACCTACCCAACGATGAAAGCAAAGGACATAGCTCATAATTAAGGCTCAACTATAAAGTTCACAGCTTTAACTAAATCGTTCGCAATAGAAACAGCTTCCTCTCTAGATTTACCTGTTGTGAGTACATATCCTGAGACACAATCAGCTACGGTATTGAGATGCGGAATATGATCACCTTCATGTTTCTGAATTACAACAGCGCTCATAGCCTCACCCAGCTCAAATAGGAAAGGGAGGAATACCAAAGGTTCAACTCCAGCTTTCGTAAAGCGCACAACGACATCAGGCGGCAAGACATTCTCGACTTTCACAATTTTCCCAGGTTTTGGCACAAAGAACTGAATAGCCGCTCCAGCAATTGGCTCTGGAGAAAATTCAGGCAATTTGTCAATCCCAAGCGGTACAGTAAGGAACATCCTATTCAAATCAAGTCCGAATGCACGTTTTACTAGCTCAGGAGCTCCCGACCCTGCAAGACGAGCATGCGATTCGAGAATTCTTGGGCCCTGTGCAGTTAACACAAATTCACTATGAGAAGGCCCTTCCTGAAGTTCAATAGCATCCAACAAACGACAAGTCAGAGCTTTTAGCTCATCTAGCCAAGGCTTGGCATCAGAGCTTGGCGTGCTTACTTCCCACTCAACATATTTATCATTCATGCGGTATTGAGAATAACCTATTGGCAAATGCTTACCATTGAAAGAAAAAGAATCTACACTTACCACAGGGCCTTCAAGATACTCCTCTATAATAATATTTTGTACTCCGGCTTCTTCAAGGGATCTAAATGCTGATAATGTAGACTCTTCGTCATTACATGGATGGATGTGAAGACTAGCAACGCCTTCAGCAGGCTTGAGTACTGAAAGTCCATTATTCTTCACAAATTCAACCGCATCTTCTTTACAGAGTACACGTTTATAAGCTACAGGACTCAATTCATGAGCCAAAAGTAAATCTCTCATCGCTAACTTATCTTTCAATAAGTTCGCTGTTCTCCAAGACACTCCTGGAAGCCCGAAGTAGTCCACCGCCTTGCCTGTGGATTCCCCACCAACTTCAGTCGTAGTGATTATTCGATCAAAAGGGCGCTGACGATGAAGTTCTTCAAGAGAACTTATAATCGCATCCCCATCAGCAATATCAGCATGTATTATTCTTTCACAATGATCACTTATTTCTTTATCGTATGCTCCCTTTTCATGAACTAAAACAACATCTATACCGAGCTCTTTAGCGCCATAGATAGGAGCGGGTCGACCACCGATAACTGCTACTCGTTTATTCATATGGTATCTCTCTTTTATAAAATAAATATTGAACAACACTAATTATTTAACTTCCATATACACGACGCAACCATCTGGCTTCTCCATTCGCCAAAGGCTTGAATGCTTTTCTTCTATGAAGAACTTGAGTGTTTTTAAAAATAAAAAAATCTCCAGGATTCAATATTATTGATATACCATCTGTTTTATTAAGGCATTCACGGAGAGCATTTAAAGCCCGCTTTCCATCACGGTGAATAGCCTCAACAATTCCTTCATCAAATCTCAAGTAGTAACCCTGTTCAAATTTCTCTACTAATGGTAATATTTTCTTCTCCCCTGAAATTCCTTCATTTGACACAGGAGCTCCAAAAGTATAGGAAGGCTTTTGAAGCTCGGAAATAGCCCATTTGGGCAATTTTCTCAAAAGACAATCTACACATGTTATATCAGTTGAAGCTCGCTCACCGTTTTTAACGGACATAAATGCCAGAAATCTTGGTACACAATTACTAACATCACCGGTAGAACTAATAAATGGCCAGTTTGGATTGTCAGTATGCCAAGAAAAGTCTACATCCGCTCCCCAGGAACTCGTTGTCATCAAAGCCTCTTCTACTGGAACAACATTCCTTACAAGTTTTCCATTATTCTCGTAATCCACAGAATGTGGTTTGATACCTAGTAAGGAAAGCATTCCAAAATGTAACAAGTCAAAATCAAGCACACAAAGATCATCTGATAGAAAACCTGTTCGTGGTGTAGCAACGTTCGTATTCAATGAGATACCACGAACCAAAAGAGCTTTACTCGAGCTATTTACAAAATTATAAATATAGTTCAACGCATTAGCATCTAGGACTTCAATTAACCATTCCCTTCCAACCTTCCCCACGTCGTTCGCTTGATGCGGAGATTCACCAAGATCGTGACGAAATTTTTTAAGTGTTGTTGAACCAGTACTTTCAATTTTGACAACTGACAAAATCGAAGCTTCAGGCAAGATGGCATTCATAATTTTCAAACCTTTTTATTAAAATATGACTCTACCTGTGGGTTTGGTCGATTAGAAAATCGCTTACTTCTTCTAATTATGACGCCAAAAATTAGAATAAAAATTAACAAAAAATAGTTCATGATATCTTCTCTATTAATTATTATGAATTGACGATTTTAATCAAGAGGAACACTTTCTCGCCAATCAAATTCCTCAGTAAAACAAGGTTGCTCTGATTTCTTAAGGAAGAAACTTCCAATCGCTAAAGCATCTATATTGGTTCGCATAAAACATCGATACGCCTCCGAAACCGTGTTTACTATAGGTTCACCACGAACGTTAAATGATGTATTAACCAACACAGGACATCCTGTAGCTTTTTCAAATCTTTCTAATAATGCGCGGAACCTTGGGTTACGTTCAGAATCAACAGTTTGTACACGAGCAGAATAGTCAACATGAGTAATAGCAGGTAAATCGCTTCTAACCGTTTTTAGCAATTCAATCCCTGTAAGAGTAGTATCACCTGTAGTATTCTTTCTAATATTTTTCGCAACAGGTGAAACTATGAGCATATAGGGACTCTCTTCTCGTATATCGAAATATTCACTAGCTTTTTCCGCTAACACTACTGGAGCGAAAGGTCGAAAGGACTCACGAAATTTAATTCTTAGATTCATTGTGGACTGTGTATCTTCACTTCGTGGGTCTCCCAAAATAGACCTAGCACCTAAAGCTCGTGGGCCAAACTCCATCCGTCCCTGAAACCAGCCAACGACCCCTCCATTTGATATTGTATTTACAACTTTCTCATCTAGGTCTGAATTTGAGAGACTATTATATATGGCACCATACTTATCTAACTCAGCCTGGATATGTGAATCAGTGTATTCAGGGCCGAGAAGGGCTCCGCTCATTCCATCAGAAAGCCTGGACATTAATTCCCTAGACTTTACAGCTCTATGTTTTCTATCCGATAGAATTGCTGCCCCTAAAGATCCACCTGCATCTCCTGCTGCTGGCTGTATCCAAAGTTTATTAAAAATCTTTTCACGAGAAATTATGCCATTAGCCACACAGTTAAGAGCGACACCTCCTGCCATACAAAGAGATGTCTCACCCGTTAGTCGTTGAGCTGTATGTGCCAATCTAGATACTACAATTTCAGTGACTTTCTGGACTGAAGCTGCAAGATTAAATTCACGATCAGTTATAGGAGTTTCTGGCATACGCCGTGGTCCTCCAAAAAGATCTTCGAATGCAGACCCCGTCATTGCTTCACCTTTCACGTACTCAAACTTCTTCCAGTCAAGGCGAAAGCTTCCGTCAGGCTTTACATCTATTAGCTCTGTTAATATTTTATCTACATAAGTAGGCTTTCCATAAGGTGCAAGCCCCATAAGTTTATATTCACCAGAGTCAACTTTGAATCCACAAAAATATGTGAACGCTGAATACAATAGACCGAGTGAATGAGGAAAACATATCTCAGCTACACACTTAATTCCATCACCTTTTCCATGCCAAATACTTGTTGTCGCCCATTCACCAACACTGTCTATGCATAAGATTGCTGCATCTTCAAATGGACTTGGAAAAAAAGCAGAGGCTGCATGCGATGCATGGTGATTGTGTAAATCTACAGATCGGTTTTCACGGTCACCAAGTTCTTTTAAGTGCTTTAATACTTCTCGCCTCATGTTCTTTTTAGTTGAAATCCATTCATCAAAAATTGGTAAAAAATTTTGATATGCTTCAAATCCAGCGAGCGCAGCTGTTGAGACTACACGCTTAAATTTAAGAGCTGGATCTTCATAATAGGCCACATGATCTATATCTGAAAGCCTCATCCCAGCATGATTTATAACAAAGGAAATTGCCTCTTTTGGAAACGAATGGTCATGCCTAATACGACTAAATCGTTCTTCTTGAGCTGCCGCTACAACTTTTCCATCCACAACTAGTGTGGCAGCGCTATCATGATAAAAAGCAGAAATACCAAGGGTACTGGTCATAGGAAATATCTCACTTTTTTTCGTATTTTACTTATAACAGTCAAGTTCCTAACAGGGTTTAGAGCTACAAACCCTGTGCGCACTCTCGCCCAATATTTTGCCCGAATAGTTTTGGGCAAGTCAGACATATAAGTATCAATACTTGAAACAGCCCACGCTGAATGACCTGTGGCAATATTATCGATTGAGTTATGCAAATCTACGAACATAGTTGGGTAACCATACTTAGATAGAGCTTTATGGGTTCTACGATACCCTCCACCAACACCAGAAATCTCCATAGCTAGATTTAACCCTAATATTTCAGGCTCGTAGGTCTGTGGGTAACGTCCTATAGATAACCAAAAGACTGGTAATTCAAAATCTTTATTACCAAAAAATTGAGAGCCTGCGTAACTAGGATCTGATATATCTGGAAAATCTCCATAAACAGCTTTAAGTAATTCACGATAAATTACTGGATGATTCTGCTTATAAACGCCATTACCAAGCTCATCAAACAGCGTTTCAAAAAGAGTATAACCTGAGTCAGAAGATGCTATTGCGGGATGCGAAAAGCCTGTTAACCAAGCACCATCAATCATAGTAAGCGGAGCTAGCGATAAAACATCAGCTACTACCTCTTCTCTTGATTGTGTTTCATATTGATCATCTGCGTGACTGTTTGAAATTTCATGCTGATCGTGAAGCCATTTTCGAAGACCTCCCGGCTCCCACTTATGCGGCAGCGTACAAATGCCTTTTTCAACAGCACGAGAGGCACTAGACAACCACTGAGAAATATATTTACGAGTGTATTCTTGTTCGTGGTATGAAAGTTCAGTGTGTAACAAGCGCGGATATGCTTGCCTTGCTTTCTTGAAAATAGCACAGTTAGGGGCTGAGCCTCCGTTACCTGTTCCCTCAGGAAAGACACCCTCATCTTTCCATATCAAATGTGCTGCGGGTTGTAGTGGAGCACTATCATAAGGTAAATTTGCTATCCAGCGACGGAGAATTAAAATATCGTCACGATTAAATATTCTGAACATTTTCCCATGAGCAGATATCAACCCATTCAATAAGGGACTACTATCGGGGTTTCCTGCTCTCACCAATGAGCTCGCTGCTAACTGTTCCAAGAAAGATTGTTCATCGTCACTATTCAGCAATTTTTGCATAGAAACTTTATTTATCTTTGCGTGTTCATGATAAAGACAAGCTTCTGGTTTTCGCCGATTGACAAAGTGTCGTGCAGCCTCTCTAGGATCTAGCCATCGAGTCAATATGTTAAGTATATTTTCATTAAAAGACTCCGTTTTCTGACGTGCCCAAGTATAGCCGCAGCAAACAGCTTTCATACCTTCAATGCGCTTCTCTTCGAAATATTCCAACACAGCTTTTTCAGAGAGCTCGCATAATCCCTTGTTGCCATTTGAAGGGTTAACTCCTAAACTAAATAATCTATCGGAAAATGACGACCTTGCCGCTATAAACTTAAAGTTAGGAAGAATATCGCAGTGCCTCAGATATAGGTTTACTCCGAGAATCTCCCCAGTTAAAGATTCAGGGAAGTGACTTAAAATCATCATGTTTGCAGCCATACTAAATGCCCCTTCCGATATTCGGGAATCTTCAGCAGTGTGCAATAAATCACTGCCTGCATCCGCTATCGAAAGGTCACGAAGTACTTCATGATATCGGTTTATTCGACTCGCTCTAGGCTGACCAACACCCATATCAATTGCATGAATCTTGAGAGCAGACATGGCATAACGGCTTTCATTGTTCCAGTTACCAGAAACTGAATGCATAAGATACTGAGTAGCAATAAAAAATGGGGTAGACTCTAGTGCCGCTTTTGAACGAAGTGAATTATTTCCTTCCTTATCGGCATTGACCTTCTCTGAAAGCACTGAAAATTCTTCATGATAAGTTGCCAACCGTGCCCTGGATTCATTAGCCAGTTTGCTAAGCATTTCAGTATCAGCAAATTTTTTATGACTAATGATATCTTTTCCAATTGAGCACGATAAGTTAGCACGGATATCATTAGGGCAGAATATGCTCCTGACATCATCCCCAACTTCAGGACCCAATAATTTTGAGAAATACTGTCGGCTATTTTTCATTAGTACATCGGATATATTGAAGAGTTATTTTTTTTCTTAGATTTTTTCTTCTTTCTAAAAATAGAACTGATTTTCTTAACTATTTTTTTTAACATTACGCACCCCCACAAGAAGACTGAATATATTTTTGAATTGCGCTAGCTATAACATCATTGCCATGATCTGTAAAATGCGCACGATCAACAAAAAGCCAGTCAGAAGACGGACGGCTTCTCAGGTCTGCTACTAAGCTTCCGAAAGAGATACCTTTCTCTGCGCAACCTTTTGATAAGCTATTAGCGTAAAGCTCAGCAACTTCTGGACTAGATATATCTCCATAAAGTTTTTCCCATGTGCCCAGTTTCGATATTGCATCTAACTCATCAAATAATTTTTTTTCCTCAACACATGGTTCACGCACCCAGGTTGCTAACGGTTGCAAAATAAAAGTAAGTTTTGCACCAAGAGATGAGGCAAGCAGTCGCCAAGTATTTAACCTATGCATCATTTCTTGGACGGACCTGTCAAGTGTTTCTTTAATCGGGGGCACTGCCGTTATTTCAGCAGGCCACTTAGGAAGATTTAATATAGGTGGCTCTCCACCGTTTTCTTCGACTATTTCATCAAACTTATTGAAGTAATCACCACAAAAATAGAAAGGTGGTAAACCACCACGAATAAACTCCGGCAATCTAGCCATCACTAACGTGTTAAACCCACCCATGATTACAATATGTTTAATATTTTTAATTCGATGTAAATGTAGAATAAAAAGAAGCAATTCCTGAACTGAATTATAACAATGGCCTGCCAAATTTAACCAAGGTAAATTATCAGGATCCTTAATAGCTAATCGACTGACAACAGATGTTTCATCACTAGTTGCCCCGTAACCCAAGGCAGGCGAACCGCCAACAAGTAGGTTTACAGGGGCTTTTGAACTTAGTTTGTCAAGTGTTCCGACGCTTATCCTATTTCCTTCACTATCATGTGAAAAACGAAAGCCAAGATAATCAGTATTTATAGCTCTTGACTCAAAATCAGCTGGATTAAACCCCATTAAATAGGGAAGATGTTGAGCTATTGAGCGACTCGCAAAACGGTCATAATCCAGCATTTGGGGTGTCATTTTAACCCGTAACAAATTCTCATCATTTAGTGCCGGGCGTCTTCTGATTTTAAGCATAAATTATCTCTATTTTATATATTTATGAATATTAATAAATTCACATCGTTATTATTTTCTTTAGATAAATCTATATGCTGACTTAACTTATCTGTTAATTGAGGACAAAAGTACCAGAATCCTATCAATCTTGAACCTGTACTAGAGAACAGGTGTGACGTCCTAAATGTCCAAGTGCCATGCATACCGTAGTTTGAGAAGAGCTGCATATATAACTACAGGGATTAGGGATTAAGATGCATTCCAGTGAATAACAAATTACTGCCGACACCCTTGAGTAGCGCTACACTTTTTAGAGTCCGATCCTATGCGAGGCTGTGTGAAAACGTAGCTGTCGCTATACTTATCCCATGACAGAGTGTGTGAGGTAACGATGAAACGGTTCGTCGCAGGTGAGTCCCGATCCCAAGCCACCTTGTTTCCTGAGCTTTCGGATGATTTTGTCTCTGAAGATAATCCGGTTCGGGCCATTGAGGGTTTTGTTGACGCCCTTGACCTCAAAGTGAACTGCACCCCAAAAGTTGGACACTCCTCCAACGATTGGGGTGTTTTTCATGGCGAAACATAATGAAGAGTTCAAACTGTTAGTCGTACAGCGTTACACAGAAGGACAGCTGGGTTATAGGAGTCTGGCCAATCAGTACGGTCTTGACCACGCCACCATCAGGCGTTGGGTTAAAAGCTATGAACAACATGGCCTGCACGGCTTGCAGAAGAAGTTCAGCCGCTACAGTGCAGAGTTTAAATTGTCGGTGTTGCAACGGATGAGGCAAGAGGATCTCTCGGCCCGACAAGCGATTGCCTTGTTCGATATCCGAGGTGGAGTGGGTGTCGTGCGGGGGTGGGAAAGTCAGTATCATAAAGGAGGCTTCCAGGCGTTGGAGCCTAAAGCCCGAGGTCGCCCGACGAAGATGCCCACAGCAGAGCCCCCCAAGCCCCCACTTCCAGTGACGGAAAAGAGCTCACTGGAGCAACTGCTCCAAGAGAACGAATACTTGCGAGCAGAGGTGGCCTACCTAAAAAAGTTGAGGGCCTTGCGTCAGTCCAAAGAGCAAGCCGCGCAGAAAAAGCGCGACTAGTCCTTGAACTGAAGCATGGCCATCCTTTACCGGTGCTGCTAAAAGTAGCCGAACTGTCGCGTAGCACCTTCTATTATCAGGTAAAGGCACAGCAGTTTGATGACCGGCACGCTGGTCTGAAGTTGCGCATTCACGCCCTCTACGAGCGTCATAAAGGCCGCTATGGCTATCGTCGAATTACAGCAGCGCTGCGCCAAGCGGGTGAGAGGGTCAACCACAAGACAGTCCAACGCCTGATGCAGCACCTGGGTTTGAAGTCATTGGTACGCCCGAAGAAATACCGCTCCTATCGTGGACAACAGGCCAGTGTGCCAAACCTCCTTGCCCGTCAGTTTCAGGCTGAACGCCCCAACCAAAAGTGGGTCACCGACGTCACGGAGTTCAATGTCCGAGGCGAAAAGCTCTACCTGTCTCCCGTGATGGATCTCTACAATGGGGAAATTGTGTCCTACACAATGCAGAAACGGCCAGCGTTCTCACTGGTAGGGGAGATGCTGAACAAAGCCTTGGCCAAGCTGGCCGACCAAAGCGCGCCGCTACTGCATTCCGACCAAGGTTGGCAATATCAGATGCCTGCTTACCGGCGCAAGCTTGCCCAGTATGGCGTGACCCAGAGCATGTCACGCAAGGGGAATTGTCTAGATAATGCCGCGATGGAGAGTTTCTTTGGAACGCTGAAGTCAGAATATTTTTACCTGAACCGCTTTGACACCATGGAGCAATTACAAGCGGGCATCCGACACTACATCCATTACTATAACCACGAGCGCATCAAGTCCAAACTAAAAGGCCTGAGCCCGGTGCAGTACCGAACTCAGGCCTTATCCGCTTAGTGTTTTACTGTCCAAGTTTTTGGGGGCAGTTCAAACAGCGGGGCTTTATTTAATGGCATTGATCCTCATGCAGCAGGCCAGCCCACCTACCATTTCGCCGTTCTTTTAAAAATCTATCTCTACGGCTACCTCAATCACATCCAGTCTAGCCGCCGTCTGGAGCATGAGGCACAGCGTAATTAATCGCGGATTTCCGCAAAAACAACGGCAAAGCGATTCAAGCTACTTTCCGCGAATTTGTGTTGATATGTCGCCGTCTAGGGCTCTTTTCGCATTCAGTAATGGGTATTGATGGTAGCAAATTTAAGGCAGTCAACAATCGAGACCGTAACTTCACCTTGCTCAAGATGAAGCGTCGGGCAGAAGTGTCAATGGCCATTTATTTTAACCCACCTTTGGCCAATAAAATTGACTCACCTACCTTTACCTAAGTTGTCGTTTTCTGCTTCAGCCGATAGCTCTCTCCTCCCAGCATAAAGATGTGTGAGTGGTGGATAACCCGGTCGATGATCGGTACCGCAACCGCATCATCGTGGAAGAACTCGCCCCAGTTGGTGAAGTCCTTGTTGGTGGTCAGGATGATGCTGCGGTACTCGTACAGGCTGTTGATCAACTGGAACAGGTTGTAACGCGACTGCTTCGTCATCGGCAGGTAGCCCAATTCATCGATCACCAGCACATCGTACTTCGCCAGTTGACTCAGCCGTTTCTTGAGCTCGCCCTTCATCTCGGCGAGCTCCAAATCTTGCACCAAGGCCAGTGCAGTGCGGAACAGCACCTTGTAGCCTGCCTCAATGGCCTTGAGTGCAATGCCGATGGCCAAATGCGTTTTGCCCACTCCAGGTTGCCCGATGAAGATCAGGTTCTGGCGCTGGTCGATGAACCCGAAGTCCAGCAGAGCGTTCACCTGACGCTTGGTGATGGTGGTCTGGTGGCGGTAGTCGAACGCCTCCAGCAGCTTGTGCGCAGGCAGTTGCGCCTGTTTCAGGTGGCGGATTATCCGGCTACGGGTGCGCTCACCTAACTCGTGCTGGGCGATCTGCCCGGCGAAGTCCAGGTGCGACAACTCATTGGCTTCCGCCTGCGACAGCAGCTGGGCCAACTGCTTCGCCGTGGCGTACAGGCGCAGGCTGCGGTACTGGGCCTGAGTTTGCTCAAGCCGTCTCATGGGTCACCTCCAGGCCACTGGAGTGGCCAAGCTGGTCATAAGCTTGAAGGGCTGTTGCTGGCAACCGGTTCTTCGGTTCAGGGCACTCGACCCAATCAGGCGTCCGACCTCGCACCTGAGCCTGCACCCAGGCTTCGAGGTAGCGCTGTACCGCCGATGTGGTCAGTTGGGGGTGCCGGGGCAGGGTCGTCAATAACTCGGCATCCACGGGTGCGTGCTTGAGTAGCAGGTCTCGCAGCCCGACCAACTGATCCTTGTAGATTCTGGGTGAGGTGCTCTTGAGCAACTGGCACAGTGCCTCGCCGGTTCCAATAGGCAACTGCTCGGCAATGGCGGCTTCCAGTTCGGCAATGCGCTGAGCCGGATCCCGGTAATGGTGGTTGTTCTTGATCGTGCGACCCTTCTCCAGGCTCAGCGTGTGGGTGACGATCCGCTCGCCTGTCTCCAGGTCGTGGATGTGCAAGGCACCGTCCTGTTCCGATACACCCACCTGGGCGCGCTGCCAGGCCAGAGGAACCGAGTATTTGTTGGCCTTCCAACTGATCAGGCCGGTCTTGTCGGTACGCTGGGGCTCGTGCGCTGGCGCGCTGTGCAGCAAGGCCGTGGGAGCTGCATAAGGTCGCAGTTGAGCTCGTTCTTCGCGCTCGAATACACCCGAGGTTGATGCCCGGTGGTGCCATGCACGCGCGCATTGGCGACCGTCTCAAGCCAGTGCTGCAGGTGTTGGTGCATGGCCGCCTCACTCTCGAAGCACTCGCCGTAGAAGGCGTCCTGCTTGACGTACTTGACCCCGGCTTCGACCTTGCCCTTGCTCTCCGGGTCGTAGCCTTCGCGGGCATGGATGCGGTAGCCGACAGTGGTCGCGTACTGGTGGAAGCGCTGGTTGAGGGTCAGCTCCCGGTACTGCTCGCTGATGACCACCATTTTGGTCTGGTCGTAGACGCACTCTTCGGCCATGCCACCAAAGTAGCGGAAGGCTTCGTCGTGCAACTGGATGAAGGCGTCGGTATCGAGCGGCTTCAGGCGCGCCCCCACATACATCAGACGTGAGCAGGCCAGCACAAAGACCACGAAGTAGACCGTGCGCTCCACGCCGGCAATGAGTACCCCGTCCCAGGTTTACCAGGGATTGGGCTAATTTAAGCGCTACGCTAACCCCTTCCACTCAGGCCAACTTCGTGACTATCTGTTGGGTCAAATTCGCCATGCCGCCGCAGACTAGAACGATAGCGCCAATGTCATCCTCCGTCAGCACTCTTCCACAATGAGGGTAAATGCCGCATCAAGGTGGTGTTCAAGATCCAACACTGGGATTTCAGCGGCGCGAATGCGGCGACAGAAGTGACGATGGAAAAGCGGATGCTGATAAGTGTGGTAAGGAGGAAGGCCGTTTCGGCAATACCAATGACCGGGGCGCGGGTTAACTCACGCACAGCAAGCAGGCCGGAGTCACCAAAATAGGCCACCACATAGGCATCCATATTGCCTACGCGCTCGCCTTTACACACTTCCTCGGCAACCCCTACCTCCTGTCATTGTAGAGGCTCTATCGTGGCTCAACTTAGGGGGCGAATTCCACTCCCAACGTCGAAGAGCCAATAAAAAGTAGGTAAGCGATAAGAAAGTCACTTCTCTTCAGTTTAACCTTCTGTTCAATAATACGAAAAATAAAACTATTACTACCACAGCTGAGTGTCTTTTGTTATCAAAAGCAGTGAATATGCCAGCATGAATAAAACGAAAATATTGTTGAATTTACTTGAATCAATATTTTTAAACATGCTTTTACCTATTGCTATATATGCAACGGAAGAGATGACAGGCACAATTAATGAGACATAAGTAAATTTGTCGTAATGAAAGAAAAATAGCACAACCAGTTGTATTGTTGCAAACCATAAGTAGCAGAAGGAAATGAATCTTCTAACGTCTGTTTTTTCACTATACTTCACTGAGGAAATAACCGACAACACGCTTCCTCCAAGGTTAGATACTCCGTGAATAACCCCCATAGTTACGAGGTAAAGATGAAAGTTGTTTTTTACATTGCTAGCAAATAAAAACTCTACCCTACTTGATAGTTTTATCAGTACAGTGGCTAGCATTAAAACTCCTACCGCTAAACTAATTTTAAAGTTCGAGTCTAGGCTTAGCACTACTGCCAAAGAAATGAACAGCGGAACAATTGACCAAGTAAAGAACTCTCGTGCCACATTTTTCTCAATTTTTACATCACCTCTAACTTGCAAAATACTAATGGCGATAGAAGCTGGCAATAGGTAAGCTAAACAGCTAGAGTAAGGTAAGCCCAACAAGAGTAACGTTGGTGTACCAAACACTAGCAACCCCATCCCCAAGATCGATTGCACGACGCTGAAGATCAGAACAACAGACAGAATAATTAGATCTAACTCTGACATACAGCCTCTTTTCTTTGCTTAGAAATAAGTATCGATACTAATATCGCTGAGAGAAGTACAATAAGAGCAGACGATACATAGATCTTTCCAATACTGTCAGGCAAATAGAAGCCACCTATTAAAGCACCGAAGGCAATACCTATATGTAAGAGCGAGTTATTAAGAGTGAGCATGATATCTTCAACCCCTTTACTGTTTAAAGCAATTAGGGCTTGAATTGCAGGAGTAGACATCCAAGAAGCAACTCCCCAAAGTACAGAAAAAGCAATAGCACCATAGAAGCTGATTAAGAATTGACCCGCGACATATAGTATCAACGCATGAAGGACAAAACCAACTAAGATAGTGGGTTTACTACCAATCCTATCATTTAGCTTACCACCAATCTTTGAACCAAATAACGTCGAGATCCCGAATAAAGCCAATAAGATACTGACTTCGCCTGATTTATATTGATACTCACCTGAAAGTACAGCGGGATAGTATGTAAAAAGGATGGAGTAACCCATCATCCATAAAAATGTAAAGACTAAGCCAGAATAGGACTCAATAGGGAGAGCCTTAATCCTAGACATATATTCACTTGGCCCCACGGGCTGTTTCACGTCCTCATGGACAACCGGTAATGCTTTATACTGAGCTATAATCGTCAAAATTGATAAGACGCTAATGATAATAAAAGTAAGCCTCCAGCCTAGCTCATCAGCAATCATAACACTCAGTGGAACACCTAATATGAGTGATGCACCAAAACCTACAAGTATGTAACTTAGTACTCCGCCAACTTCTTTTTTATCTACAAGACTAATTACTGAGCCCAAGATAGTACCGGCAAGTGCACCCGACACCGAAGCAAGCATCACCCTTGAAACACCAAGAACAAGCGGGTTGGGAGAGATTGCTGATACAACATTAGTAATTAAAAATAACAACGATAAACCAATAATAACTTTACGTTTAGGTACATTTCTAGTTAGATAAATAACCAATGGCCCACCGACGGCAAATGAAACTGAGTATGCGGCAATTATTTCACCAATATCAGCAACTTCAGATTGAAACTCCATACTGATATGTTCGATGAGGCCAATCATTGCCATCTCGGTCCAACCAACTAAGAATATAGTGAAAAATAAAATCTGAACTTGTAGAGAGTACCTCATACTACTTAACCTTCCGCAAGTTGTAATTGTAGTATTTACTATCACCCGTAACTTCATCGCCTACCCACTCAGGTAAATCTAATTCTTCAGTGCAACATTCCAACTCAACTTCAGCTAGCAAGAAGTTCAATTTTGGGTCTTCAAAATCATCAATGCTCCACTCTTTTCCATTATGGTTGATGTAGTAACGTTGTTTCTTAATAATTTCGTTGCTATCAATTAAACTTAAAAAGTGACTGGCAAAGTCTACGGTTATATTGAATTCAAGTTCACTTCTGGTGATGGCTGCATGTTTTTCTTTTATAGTGATCTTAGCCTTGTCTGCAGAGATTCTTATTCTAAACTCATGACTCTCATGCTCAGCAAATAAATATCCTTGAACAATATCTACCTTTTTCTCAACCAAGTGTTCTATGGGTTGAGAAACTAGAAACTTCCTTTCCGTCTCAAACATTCCTTTAGCCTTTATTTTGTCATTAAATCGTATGGGAGATCATAAATATCGTCAATAACTCTAACAGAAATTTTTTTCCCGACCACATCTATAACTGTAATACTTGCATTTCTTACCTTAATATTTAGCTTGTCGTCCTTGAGCAACTCCCTAAGAATACATTTTATAACTCCGTTGTGAGTAAAACATAGGGTATTCGCGCTTTCTGCTGTCGATAATAAGTCGTAAAAACCACTGACCACCCGAGAGTAAAATTCCTGATACATACTTGAAGACTTACTTCCGTTGGTGCCATCATGACTGCCAATATGAAAAGAGGCTTCTTTTAAGAAGGGAATTTCAAACACCGATTCAACTGAATCGTGTACCTGAACAAAATGATCTCTTGTTTGTACTGCTCGAGTTAGGCTACTACTCGATACGTGAACTGAGTGCCCTTTTAATAATTTATAAAGATGCATGGAAAGATATTTAGCCTGTAACTCTCCCATGCTTGTGAGTGAGCTATCAAAGTCTTGATCTTTACCGATTTGCCAATAAAATTGACCATGTCTGATCAAATAAATCTTCCCATGCATTTTATAATTAGCCTATTTTTAATGCTTCAGCTGATCTTTGGTACTTGATCTTCTTCGTTACTTTCGTGTTGAAAGTTTCCATTAGATCCTTCGTCAAGAAGTCAACTGCACTGACTAGTCTTGTGTCATTTGCTATTTCTTCAGACACTCGTGGATAAATTGCGATTTCTACTTCAGAAACAGGCACATAACTACTGATACCTACATTTTCACGAAGTGATCTTACGTGAGCGCGGTCAATGCTGCATCGTAATGCATCTTTGTCATCTAACAGCACGTAGAATGTGTAGCGTAAATCATCTAGTAGTAGAACTGGTGATAGGTTCTCACATGAAATACCAACTACTTTCTCCAGCTCTCTACCTGGATGTTGTGCATCACTAGCCATTAAGCGTCTT
This sequence comes from Halomonas sp. ISL-56, assembly GCF_018612805.1. Lineage (NCBI taxonomy): Bacteria > Pseudomonadati > Pseudomonadota > Gammaproteobacteria > Oceanospirillales > Halomonadaceae > Halomonas > Halomonas sp. ISL-56. The sequence continues at coordinate 150,574 of NZ_JAGGRO010000005.1, forward strand.
ACGATGCTTATAGCATCTTGAGAAGATGGATCAGCTTGAATTGTTTTCTTCTCTTCACCATCGAATACGTGTCTATTATCTACACGTACACCAAACTCATCTTCTGGTGCTTTAAAAGCACAGAAAGCGTGGGTGATTTTGTTACATGAAGTTCTTAACAAAGCACCTGTAGACAAGATTTCTAGATCGTCTGTATCATAATAAATGGCGGTATTTAACGGCGGGTTTTTTCTTGCATCTTTTTTCTCGATGATCTTTGCACCAGAAATAACATCACCAATAGATGCTGTTACATTATCTAACCAATTATAATACTCCTCGTTTGATACATGGTCCATTTCAATTTTCCTAGCTAATTGCTTGAAAATTGTAGTGTTGCCTGTTTTTTCATAGATTGATCCACTTGGAACTTTAGTTTTCATAATACCTTCCTTTCTTCTAGTTTCTTGAGCAAATATAGTGTTCTTAAATCTTTAATATAGCCTTGCTGAATTAAGTTATTGATTTCATCAAAATAGACTTTTCTGCGAATTAACGGTTCTTTTTCATCAAGAATTAACTCGTCAGCAACTTGGTCTTCGCTAAAATCGACATAATATAAATATGACTTTTCTTCTAGTGAGCCTGGGCTGACCATAACGTCACCAATAAAATTAATATCTGTCTCATTACAAGTAATGCCACATTCTTCATGCAACTCATTTACAGCTGAGTATAGAGGGCCATGACTATCGACTTTCCCTCCACACGCTTCCAAAGAGAGCTGATCATATTTTTTCAACATAGCAGCTCTAGGCTGTTCAATGAGATAAGTATACCTTTGCGAGATATTTACAGGGACAATGGAGACAAAATCTCCAACACTGTAAGTTTCTCTTGGAAATGTATAACTAACACCATCAATGCAAATGTTAATTTCGTAATTAGAGACTAAACCCCAAACCTTTGGGTTGTTGTCCTCCGTAATTGTTGTAATTTTGTTCATATGCGTTAACCAGAGTTTTCCAACCTTTTAATTAAAAGGTTTTTAATGAGGGTGAGTTTTTCTTTTGTTTCTTCAACCGAGAAAAATGAGTTTTCATACGACAAATCGTTTTTAGGGTACTTGCTGTTATAAACAACAGAATGGTTTCTTACTCTTGGGCTTCTCAATACTAAGGTCACAACCGGATCTGTATCAGGAACCACAATGCGGTGTATCGCTAAGTTTCTAAGGAAGTAAGATGTAGAGCTTTCAGCACGTACAGTTGTTGTTTTCTTTAGTTTCACAGGACCTTCGTGCGTGTAGAAATTCTTTAAATCCTTGTTTTCAGGACAGTATGAATAGCTTTCATAAGGCTGACCACTTTCGCACTCTTCAAAGTCTTCAGAAATCAGAGTGCCACATAACACAGACGACCAAAAGCTAAAACGATGACTATGTATCTGTTCATCAGCCTGTTCTTTGATTGTGTAAGGTGGCTGCCAAAGGTGCATTGTTAGGCGGAAAGAATTGGGATCTCCATTATCAAATAGAACTATTTTATCAAAGTGATTAATGTGTCTATAAGATCTATCTGCAACCAATTTTAAAAGGCTTAGATCTGAAATATACTTATCTAACATCCCAATAAAGACTTCAGGATCAGATATCGTTGATATGTAATCAAGATTATTTTGGTTTAGATCTTCGGGATCCGTGAAACTCAAATTGTCTATATTTAAAAAATCCATATCAAATCCGTTTTTAAATTGCTTTTTTAGAGGCTGCGTTGTTTTTGAAATATTTTAGAATATTTCAAAAATTTGGTTACTTACCGTATCTACCGTTTGTGTTCCATCCAAACGGTGATAATTTACTCGACTTTCTTCTGCTTCATTTTTATAGTAAGTCACAATAGGAGTGGTTTGTTGATGATATTCTGCTAGGCGCATTTTAACTGTATACTCGGTATCATCTTCTCTTAAAACTAAAGGTTCACCAGTGATATCGTCTTTACCTTCATCAATAGGTGGCTTGTGTAGTATGTGGTATGTACGACCAGACTTTGGATGGACGCGACGCCCACCAACTCTTTTCACAATAACTTCGTCTGGCACGTGTAACTCAATCACGTGATCTATTTCAACACCCAGATCTGGCAAAGATTCAACTTGATATAAAGTACGAGGAAAACCATCTAGTAGCAGTCCGTTTTTATAATCAATTTGCCTAAGACGTTTTTTCACCAACTCGATGACTATGTCATCAGATACTAATTCACCGCTAACTATACTCCGTTTTATTTTCACCGCTTCAGGTGTACCTTGCTTACAAATTTCTCGCAACATGTCACCTGTCGATATATGGGTAACGCCATATTCCTTTGAAATATACTGGCTCTGAGTTCCCTTCCCGCAACCAGGAGCTCCCAACAATAAGATATTCATGATTTTTTACCTTTGTAAATTATTGAGAATCAATATGTTAGCCTAGGAATTTACCCTTTGAATACCAATAAATGACTTAAACCACAGATTGTTATTTGAGATGCTGTTGAAACCACTACCTGTAACTGTATTGGTTTCTTGCTTGGATTTGCTATTGTGATCATAAACTTGAGAGCAAATACTAGACCTTATTTAGTGCCGGGCGACTTTTGATTTTAAGCATAAATTACCTCTATTTTATATATTTATGAGTATTAATAAATTCTCATCGTCATTATTTACTGTAGATACAATCTGTATGCTGGCTTAAATTATTTTCTAATTGAAAATAAAGATACCAGAATTCTATCAATCTTGAACCTGTACTAGAGAACAGGTGTGACGTCCTAAATGTCCAAGCACCATGCATACCGTAGTTTGATAAGAGCTGCATATATAACTATAGGGATTAGGCATTAAGATGCATTCCAGTGAATAACAAATCACTGCCGACACCCTTGAGTAGCGCTACACTTTTTAGAGTCCGATCCTATGCGAGGCTGTGTCAAAACGTAGCTGTCGCTATACTTATCCCGTGACAGAGTGTGGGAGGTAACGATGAAACGGTTCGTCGCAGGCAAGTCCCGATCCCAAGCCACCTTGTTTCCTGAGCTTCCGGATGATTTTGTCTCTGAAGATAATCCGGTTCGGGCCATTGAGGGTTTTGTTGACGCCCTTGACCTCAAACAGCTGGGCTTTATTTAAAGGCATTGATCCTCATGCAGCAGGCCATCCCGCCGTTCTTTTAAAAATCTATCTCTGGCTACCTCAATCACATCCAGTCTAGTCGCCGTCTGGAGCGTGAGGCACAGCGTAATGTTGAACGCATGTGGCTAATGCCTAGCGCCGGATTTCAAAACAATCGCAGATTTCCGCAAAAACAACGGCAAAGCGATTCAAGCTACTTGCCGCGAATTTGTCATGATATGTCGCCGTCTAGGGCTCTTTTCGCATTCAGTAATGGGTATTGATGGTAACAAATTTTAGGCTGTCAACAATCGAGACCGTAACTTCACCTTGGTCAAGATGAAGCGTCGGGCAGAAGAAATCGATAAGAGTATTGAGCGTTACTTACGCCAGCTCGACGCCATGGATCAAGGCTCCGCCGCTATCACAGAAATGCAGACGCCAGGTTTAAAGGAAAAAACCGCTTCCCTAATTGAAGAAGTTCAGCAACTACAATCCATTGAAATTCACAGAACCGAGTCCCCTGACCAGCAAGTCTCTTTGACAGACCCTGACGCTCGCTCCATAACTGCGCGAGGAACGGGAATCGTAGACTACAACGTGCAGACGGCTGTCGATAGCCAGCATCATTTTATTCTTGCCCATGAGGTCACCAATGTCAGCAGTGACCGGCGTCAGCTTTACCGAATGGGCCAACAAGCACGCGATGCTAGTGCTGTCAGTAATCTCCACGTCGTAGCTGATCGCGGTTACTTTATGGCTGAGGAGATACTTGCGTGTCACAAGATCGGTATCATGACACATCTTCCCAAGACCAAAACCTCGCCTAGCCAAGCCAAGCCAAGCCAAGCCAAGCTAAAGGTATGTTTCCCAGAGAAGCGTTCCGCTACGTGCCTGAACGTAATGAATATCGCCGTCCAGCGAGAGAACATCTGATTTGGCGCTTTAAAAATGTTGAAAAGGGCCAGACGCTTCATTGCTATTGGAGTTCGGCCTGTCCGTAAGCGATCCACTAACCACATCTAGGCAGGCACTGCTTAGATCGGTAAGTTCTCTTTCCACTGCCAGGGCAATAGCGTGTCGAGATCATCGTCGTTGAGGGTGGGCAGCGTCTCAAAGACATGCTGTAAGTAGTCGTAAGGCGAGAGGCCATTGGCTTTGGCGGTTTCGATCAGGCTGTACTGGCCTGAGCGCCGCTCGGTGTGTGGCTGAACAGCCAGTTTTTGCGGCCCACGACGAACGGGCGAATGGCGTTCTCTGCCGGGTTGTTATCTAACGGAATCAGGCTATCGTCCAGGAACCAAGTCAGGCGTGGCCACTGGTTGTTCAGGTAGTGCAGGGCTTTTCCCAGCGCGCTTTTGGGCAGTACCTGGGCCAGTGACTTATCGAGCCAGGTGCGCAGTTGATCGATTAATAGTCGACTCTTCTGCTCTCGCAGTGCATGACGCGCTTCGGGCTCAAGGCCCTTAGCCTGTTTTTCCACACCGTACAGCTTACGGATCTGGTTCGGCGCCCAGTCTGCCTTGCCGGTTTTGCCTTTGGGCTGCACTTTTTGCGCCTCGACGAACTTACGCCGCGCATGCGCCCAACAGCCCACATGGGTGATCCCATTGCGGCGCACCACCTCGGCGTAGCCTTCATAGCCATCGGTGACCAAGCGACCCGCATAGTCGCCCAGCAAGCGCACGGGCACACGTCCGGCACAGCTGGCGTCATAATCGAACAAGACCACCTGTTGGACCGGCGGCCCACCCGCTGTACCCACATATACGAGGGGGCACTCGCCTGACGATCAGCTTCTTGATTCACCTGAAGCGTTGTTTCATCCATGTGGATCAAGGGGGCGCTGAGCAGGTGTCGGCGTAATGTCTCGATCAACGGGGCGACACGTACGCCTGCTTGCACCATCCAACGGGCCAAGGTGTTGCGGGGGATCTCAGCGCCATGGCGGGCAAAAATCTGGCTCTGCCGATACAGTGGCAAAGCGTCTTGGTACTTGGCGGGCGCTAGGGCGATATTGACGCCGTCTTCGCAGGTTCGGCACGCATACTTGCGTCGCACATGACGGATCACCTCGACCCGGGCGGGTACCACGTGAAGTTCTTCGCTGACCTCTTCGCCGATGACCGAGAGTGCGGTGCCATAGTCCTGACAGTGGCGGGACTCTTCAGGCAGTTCATGCACCACCTCAACCCGTGGGAGTTCAGGGGGCAATGCCACCCGGCCACCCCGTTTACTACGTTTCGGCGGCGCAGCGGATTCAGCTTCATCAACGGCATTATCGTCCGTTGCGTCGGTATCACCGTCTTCCTTGTCAACCGCCACTTCGGCTTCATTGATCAGTAGGTCGCGCTGGTCGATGCGGTACTTCTCGGTAGAGGGCCCGAACCGCCGCCCCAGGGCCAACCGGAACTGTTCATACAGCGATTGTTTAGTGGCTTCCCAATGGGCTTCCTTTTTCTCTATCAGTCGGTGAAGCTGCGCGATCTCTTCCTGCTGCGCCTGTACTTGGCGTTGCAGTTGAGAGACGGCATTTGAGGAAGCAGCAGCGTTTTTCATGCCGCTTATTTTACCAAAAATGCCGACAAAATAGGAGTAAGAAAGCTAACCAACCTGTTGAAAATCCAATGCATTGTGAGGTTGCATAGCCTTTAAGTTAACGCCATCCAAGAGCCAGTTAAGCTCCTGACCGGTTAACGTCACGGTGTTGCCTTCCAGATGCGTTGGCCACTTAAACCGCTCGCGCTCCAAGCACTTGTACCACACCACAAAACCGTTACGCTCCCAGAACAGCAGTTTTACCTTATAGCGTTGGCGATTACCGAATACAAACAGCGCCTTATCGAATGGATTTAGTGCCATCGCTTCCTGAACTAGCAAGGCCAAGCCATCGATTTCCACGGGTTCGCGGCACAGGTACACCTTCAGGTCGGTACTCGGGCGGATCATGTCGCCACCTCCACCGCTACAAACCGCGCGGGACGACAGCATGGTGGTACCGGCAAGCCTTGCACGCTTAGCCGCCTCTCCCATGCCAGCAGATCGTCGAGAGCTAACGCCTGGGAAGCGGCGTAATCACTTAACGGCATGTTCTGCGCCGAGGTACAGTAAAGATGGCCCAGCCAAAAGGCGCGAGTGGGATTGAGTTCACTATTCATGATGATCTCCAAAACCAAAGAGATCACCAGTGTGATCAGCCCTCTCTAGATTAGGTAGATGGGTTTTATGGAGCGCTTACCAATTACCGGTCATCTGTTGGGTATACCCAAATAGCGGCAGAAAATTGAATATCTCATTGAACGAGTGGTATTAATCTAGGGGGGAAGGTCACTTAAGACCTAGCACGCCGAAATGCTTCTCGAACAGTCATGAGACTACAGCCCGCGACTGGTTTATCTTTTTCTCACACATAATTAGCGTATTGAGGATATATAAAACATAAAATTTTCTGTCTTATTATAGCGCGCAAACACTAACCTCCGAAGCAAAACCACTTAAACCGGCATCTAAACGCCAACATGACTTGCACTATTGGCAACTTAAACAATCACATGAGAGCTTTTAAAAAATTCAACTTAATAATTAAAAATAGATTTTAAAAATTATTTATCCGAAACTATTAAACAGCAATTTTTCCAAGACTTATTTCCGGCATAGCCAGAGAGTCTGAAAAAATCATCACTTCAGAGCCAATCTTTTTTATCTGGGCCGTATACTGAAGATCAAAAACCTTTCTCCTGTACTTATTGTAAATATCACCAATCTCCGGTGCATTATCATATGAAACAATCCACGACAACCCCTTACTTCTCTCAAGCTCCTCTTTAACTTTCACATGATCCTCATGAACATAAAAATTTCGATATAAACCTTGCCCTTTAACATAATAAGGCGGATCTAAATAAAACAAGGACTTTTTGGGCAACCGTATTGATGCATCCTTTAAAAAATCAACCGCATCCAAGTTATAAGCGCTAATTCTATTGCTATATCTTGCAATTTTTTCTATACGTTTTAACAAATCACTTTTCTTATACCTTACATCAAGCTTCCACTCACCTTGCTGGTCTTTACCGCCTATTACTCCAGCTTGTAATATCCCTGAGCGATTTGTTCTATTTAGAAAAAATGCAGCAAAACCTTGTTCGACATCGCCAGATGCGCCATCAAAATTTTTAAGTATTTCTTTTTGTTTTTTCCAAACATCAATGGTAACTGGCGTATCATAAATTAAGCGACAAAGCTCTTCTGTATTATTAATACAAGAATTCCAAAAAGAAAAAATAGCAGGATCAATATCATTAATATGTATATGCTGAACATATTCTTGGTAAAGTAACTCAAGTGCTACCCCTGCCCCCCCTGCAAAAGGTTCGACATAGTGTCCATCAAGCAGCTCATTTTCTTCAATTAATGCTTTAACATAATAAGAAAGCTTTCCCTTTCCTCCAGGGTATCGTAATGGTGTTGAAAAACGCATGATAACTCCTAAATAAAAAGCTATAACCGCTATGACCAAACTGCTAGAAAAAGCGGTTCAAAATTATCCCAAGTCGTATTCAGCGAAGTTTTCTCAGGGAACATATAGCTATTGTGTACATACTGCTGCAAAACCCCACTACTCTTTAACAAGCTTGCAGAGGCTGCTTGAAGTGCCGTGCATTTCTTAGAGCAAATTTTACTATTTTCCTTTAAATGATTAGTAACAAGCACAACCTTATCATGAAGACCAGTCTTATTTCGCTCTAAACTCAGACCATTGACCTCAATATAATTAGCAATCGTTAGCTCAATAAACACACGGAGCATAACCGCTATACTGTTGCCATGATCATCATGCTTGAGAGTGCTTTTTAACTCTCGATATATACCCGCACATTTTTTATCAGAAATCTTTAGCTTTACGCTAACTGGAACTAAATTATTTCTATTCGGATTTAACTTGACAGCTTTTACCGAACTCTCAGAAACTTCTCCAACTTTATTTGGATCTTTTCCTTCAGACGGTGTAGATTCCTCCGGCTCTTTTTCAATATCACTACCTTTTCCACCGACTTCTTTCTCAGAGAACGCTGAAGCCGGCTTAGTCTCACTACTTTCCTTTGGTTCAACAAATTTATTTGGCTCTGAAACTTTCCAAGAATTTGATAGTTTATTTTTTGAAGGCTCTAAACCTAATTGTTCTATAAAATCACGCCTATCGCTTTTGAGTTTTATTCTATCAACAGTGAAAGAATACTTACCTCGATCATCTTTTTCTAACATAACTGATACAACTGTCAAGACCTTTTCTACTAAATTATTTTTATGTTCATTACAATACACGACCCCTCCTAACAAAACTTCAAGACCCAAACCTTCTCTAAATTGAGGATCAGAAAGGAGACGATTTAAGTTTGTAATTTTCAAATCTCGTGTTTTTAAAGATATTTCATTAGGAATACTTTTCTCATCATGTAAAAATTTTAGCAGTTGGTTACCAAAGGATGTAGAACCGTTTTGAGCGCGATGACGATCGCTTTCTTGACCTGTCCACCGCACTCTACCTACACCTTGATTTTCCCCAGTATGCTTAAGGCTAACCCAGTGACTATAATCTTCACCCTCATCATAAATAGAACATTCTAATCTTGTAGGAATTTTTACATTAGCTTTAACAATTTTTTTAATTTTTCTTGAAACATTGTTTTCGCCAACTAAATCTGGCTGGCTAAGTAGCTTTAATGCTGTAAGGCGGCGATTTCCTTCTGCAGCAACATAAGAATCTAGTTCATCTTTAAAAACTATCAGCCTTTCAGAAGGATCAAGACCATTCTCTACAATGTCTTGAGCTAGATTTACAATTTTATCACCCTGCAACTCCACCATTAATTTTATTGCCTCTCTTTGAGACTCAGGGGCCACTGGAAAGCGAGGATTATTTAAGTCAAGTTTTAAAAGACTTATATCAATAAAATCATTAATCATAGCATCTTCTCAAAGACTATCCATTTAGTTAAGCCTGAATCATTTAACCATAATTAAGGCATTATAAAAAGCAATTGTTCTTCAGCATTTATCACTTTACAGTAAACATTTGCAAAAAATCAAAATAATCTTAATTTTTAGCTAAGGTGTAGCTACACCCTAAAACTAGCATATACCGGGTTGTAAAAAAGCCACTCAAAATCGAGTGGCTTGTGATCATCTAATGTGTTTATGAACAGATTCACTCCCACTCAATCGTAGCAGGCGGCTTGCTACTCACATCATAAGTCACCCGAGAAACCCCTGCCAACTCATTGATAATCCGGTTGGAGACCTTCTCCAACAGCTCATAGGGCAGGTGCGCCCAGCGGGCGGTCATGAAGTCGATGGTTTCGACTGCGCGTAGCGCGATAACCCATTCGTAGCGGCGGCCGTCGCCGACCACGCCTACCGATTTCACCGGCAGGAATACCGCAAACGCCTGGCTGGTTTTTTCGTACCATCCAGAGGCGCGTAGTTCTTCGATGAAGATGGCGTCGGCGTCGCGGAGGATATCGGCGTACTCTTTTTTGACTTCACCCAGAATACGCACGCCCAAGCCGGGGCCAGGGAATGGGTGGCGGTAGACCATATCGTAGGGCAGGCCGAGTTCCAGGCCGAGTTTGCGCACTTCGTCTTTAAACAGTTCGCGCAGCGGTTCGACCAGCTTGAGCTTCATGGTTTCCGGCAGGCCACCTACGTTGTGGTGGGATTTGATCACGTGCGCTTTGCCGGTTTTAGAGGCAGCAGATTCGATTACGTCCGGGTAGATGGTGCCCTGGGCCAGGAACTCGACACCTTCAATTTTGCTGGCTTCTTCATCGAACACGTCGATGAAGGTGTTGCCGATAATTTTGCGCTTCAGCTCAGGGTCTTTCTCGCCCGCCAGCTTGCCGAGGAACAGGTCTTCGGCGTCTACGCGGATCACCTTCACGCCCATGTGCTTGGCGAAGGTTTCCATTACCTGGTCGCCCTCTGCTTTACGCAGCAGGCCGTTATCGACGAATACGCAGGTCAGCTGGGTGCCAATCGCCTTGTGCAGCAGCGCAGCCACAACAGAAGAATCCACACCGCCGGAGAGGCCGAGCAGTACGTGGCGGTCGCCGACTTGCTCGCGCACGCGCTGTACCTGGTCTTCGATGATTTGTGCAGGCGTCCAGAGCTTCTCGGCTTTACAGATATTCAGCACGAAGTGCTCAAGAATGCGCTGGCCTTGCAGTGTGTGGGTCACTTCCGGGTGGAACTGTACGCCGTAGAACTGCTTCTCTTCCCAGGCCATGGCGGCAATCGGGCAGCTGGGGGTGGAAGCGGTCACGGTGAAGGTATCCGGCGCTTGGGCTACCTTGTCGCCGTGGCTCATCCATACGTCCAGCAGGGCCTTGCCGGAAGCGGCGTCTACGTGGTCTTTAATGCCGTTGAACAGCGCGTTATCGACGTCGATCTGGATCTGCGCGTAACCGAACTCGCTCTGGTTAGAGCCTTCTACTTTACCGCCCAACTGCTCGGCCATGGTCTGCATGCCGTAGCAGATACCAAACACCGGCAGGCCCATTTCAAACACGCACTGGGGCGCCCGCGGGGAGTCCAATTCGGTCACGGATTCCGGCCCACCGGCCATGATAATGCCGTTGGGGTTGTACTCGCGGATCTCTTCTTCGGTGATATCGAAGGCGCGCACTTCGGAATAAACGCCAATCTCGCGAACGCGGCGGGCGATTAGCTGGGTGTACTGGGAGCCGAAGTCGAGAATCAGAATCTTGTGGGCGTGAATGTCACTCATGGCGGGGTCTCGGTTAAGCGGTGTGGGTGCCGCTGGTAAGGCCAAAAAGCAAGCGGCGAGCTGTTGTGCCCGCCGCCGTATTATCTAAACGCGTTGGTTAGCTCACCCGGTAGTTGGGCGCTTCCTTGGTGATCTGCACGTTGTGAACGTGGGATTCGTTAAAGCCAGCGCTGGTAATTTGTACGAACTCGGGCTTGGTGCGCATTTCCAGAATGTCGCGGCAGCCGGTGTAGCCCATGGAGGCGCGCAGGCCGCCCATCAGTTGGTGGACGATCGCTGCCATCATGCCTTTATAGGGTACGCGGCCTTCAATGCCTTCCGGCACCAGCTTCTCGGCGCCTTCGCTCTTATCCTGGAAGTAGCGGTCGGCGCTGCCCTGGTTCTGCGACATGGCACCCATGGAGCCCATACCGCGGTAGGCTTTGTAGGTACGGCCCTGGTAAAGCTCAACTTCGCCCGGGGCTTCTTCGGTACCGGCCAGCAGGCCACCGACCATCACGGCGCTGGCGCCAGCGGCAATTGCCTTGGCCAGGTCACCGGAGTAGCGGATGCCGCCGTCGGCAATCAGCGGGATGTCGAACTCTTTGAGCGCTTCGGCCACGTTGGAGACCGCGGTGATTTGCGGTACGCCAACGCCTGCCACAATACGCGTGGTGCAGATTGAGCCAGGGCCGATACCTACTTTGACGGCATCCGCGCCCGCTTCAGCCAGCGCACGGGCCGCACCGGCGGTGGCAATGTTGCCGCCAATCACTTGAATGGCCGGGAAGTTCTCTTTGATCCAGCGTACTCGGTCAATAACGCCTTTGGAGTGACCGTGGGCGGTATCGACGATAATCACGTCTACACCGGCTTCGGCCAGCGCTGCAACGCGATCTGGGGTTTCCGGGCCGGTGCCGACCGCTGCGCCGACCAACAAACGGCCGTCGCTGTCTTTGGCGGCCATCGGGTAGGTGCGGGCTTTTTCGATATCCTGGAAGGTGACCAGGCCGCGCAGGTGGAATTCGTCATCGACAATCAGCATTTTCTCGATGCGGTGTTCGCGCATCTTGGCTTTGCTGGTTTCAAGATCGGTGCCTTCCTTGACAGTAATCAGTCGCTCGCGGGGGGTCATGATGTCCGCTACGCTGTCGCCGTGGTTGGGCTGGAAGCGCATGTCGCGCTCGGTCACAATACCTACCAGGGTTTCGCCTTCTACCACCGGGAAACCGGAGAAGCCATATTCACGCGCCATGGTGAGCAGGTCTTCGAGCTTGGCTTTGGGGCTTACGGTAACCGGGTCTTTGACGATCACGCTTTCGTGCTTTTTGACCTTGCGAACCTCGGCGGCTTGCTGGGTCATGGCCATGCTCTTATGGATAATGCCGATGCCGCCTTCCTGGGCCATCGCAATCGCTAGACGCGCTTCGGTAACGGTGTCCATCGCGGCAGAGAGGAGCGGTATATTGAGCGAAAGATTGCGGGTCAGGCGGGTTTTGAGGCTGACATCCTTGGGAAGAATATCGGAGAAGCCGGGAACGAGGAGAACGTCATCGAACGTTAGTGCTTCTTGGGCCATACGTAGCATAGCGGCAACACCCTGATTGAGAGGAAGTGGGGCGTGAAAGGTTAATCCCCCATTATAGCTTTTTGAGGGCCTTCCCAGCAATGCAGTCAGGCTGTTGTGCTTATACCAATTGCTAATGACGTATGCTGTTAGGCTGATGGCTGGCCATTTTTACTGTTCAAGGAGGCGTTTTGTCTCAGCAGATTATTGTCTACACCGATTACGTTTGCCCCTTCTGCCTGCTGGCGGAAGAAGCGATTGCCCAGGCTACCGAAGGCCTAGACGTGGAAATTCGCTGGCGCCCCTTTGAGCTGCGTCCTGCCCCGGTGCCCACGCTGAAGGTGGAAGACCCCTACTTGCCGAAGATTTGGCAGGATTCGGTTTACCCGATGGCCAAAAAGCTCGGCGTGCCCATTAAGCTGCCCAATATTTCGCCGCAGCCGCGTACCGACAAAGCCTTTGAAGTATTCGCCATGGCCGAAGAGCAGGGTGTGGGCCATGACTACTCCATGGCGGCGCTGAAAGCCTTCTTCCAGCAGGAGCGTGATATCGGCGACCCCGACGTGCTGGCAGATATTGGTGAATCGGTCGGCCTTGAGCGCCAAGCGGTACTCGATGCGCTGGCCCAGGGCCGCTACCGCGAGCAGCATCAGGCGGCACAGCGGCATGCGGTGGAAGAAGCGCTTATTCAGTCGGTGCCTACCTTGGTCATCGACGGTGAAATGATTCAGGGCGTGCCCGACCCCGACGCTCTCAAACGTTTTCTGATCGAGCGCGGGTAATTTTATGGCCTCCCCTACTCCGCAAGCGCTCTCCGTCAGCCAACTCAACCAGCGCGCCAAGCAAACCCTTGAGCGCGATGTGGGCGAGGTGTGGGTAGAGGGCGAGCTTTCTAATGTTTCCCGCCCGGCATCGGGCCATGTCTATTTCACCCTTAAAGATGACCGGGCGCAGATTCGCTGTGCGCTGTTTCGTCAGCGGGCGCGGTTTGTCTCGGCGCCGATGCGCGACGGGGATCAGGTTAAGCTGCGTGGGCGGGTGTCGCTATTCGAACCCCGCGGCGATTACCAATTGATTGCCGAGGCCGTTCAGGCCGCGGGCCTGGGCGAACTGCTGGCGGCCTTTGAGCGCTTAAAAGCCCAGTTGGAAGGCGAAGGCGTGTTTGCCAATGCGCGGGAGCTCCCCTTTCCGCCGCGCAAGCTTTTGATTTTAAGCTCTGCTACCGGCGCCGCGATTCGTGATGTGCTGGCGGTGCTGGAAGCGCGCTGGCCGCTGGCGGATGTGACGCTGATTCCCGTGCCGGTGCAGGGTGCGGAAGCCGCCCCGGCGATGATCTCGGCGCTAGCATTGCTTAACCGGCAAGCGCGACTAGATCCTGAGCGGGATGTGATCTTGATCACCCGCGGCGGCGGCAGCCTGGAGGATCTGTGGGCGTTTAACAACGAACACCTGGCGCGGGCGATTTTTCACTCCCGACTGCCGGTGATGTCGGCGGTGGGCCATGAGGTGGATGTCACCCTGGCGGATTTTGCTGCGGATATGCGCGCGCCCACCCCTTCCGCTGCCGCTGAACGCTTGGTACCCGACCAAAGCACGCTCAAGCGCCAGCTAGAGCACCAGCACAGCCGCCTACAGCGGGCCATGCAGGCGCGGCTAGAACGGGATAGCCAGCGGCTGGATACCCTACGTGCCAAGCTGCGCCACCCCGGCGAACAGCTCAACCGTCAGCGCCAGCACTTAAGCGCCCTCAATCAGCGCTTGAATCGTGCCATGCAGCACACCCTCACCCAGCAAAAAGCCCAGGTAATGCAATTAAGTAGGCGCTTAGCCAGCCAGGATATGGGGCGGTTGCATCGTACGGAAAGTGAACGCGTGAGCCAGCTACAGCGCCGTTTGGGTAGTGCCATGCAGCGCCAGCTGGAAAGCCGACAGGCCCGGTTAACCAGTGCCGCCCGTGAGCTAAACGCAGTCAGCCCGCTGGCGGTGCTGGGCCGCGGTTATGCGATTGCCCAGGATGAGCAGGGTCAGGTCATTCGTCGTGCGGAAGATACCCAGCCCGGCCAGAAGCTTAAATTGAAACTCGGTGAAGGCAGGCTCAGCGTGGAAGTTAAGCGACGCCTAAAGTCCTAAGTAAAATGGCCGATAGTAAATAATAACAAGTCGAGGAAGCCACTATGAAGATAGGATTTTCGTCACTCACGTTGATTAACCAGCGCCAGGATAAGCCGCAGTTTTTAGCCTCTACCCGCGTTGAACCGCAAAAGAGAGAGCCTATCGCCGCGCCTGCTGAAGACGACCCGTTCACAAAACGCCTTAAAAAGCAGCGGGAAGCGTTGGAGAGCCTGGCGTCTTTGCCCACGCCCAAGGAAGCCTCTCAGCAGCAGGCCACTCAGAAAGTGGGCTTTTTGCGCCAGCGAATTGAAATGCTCAAAGCGATGATGGCCTTCGCCTCGCCTGAGCAGCTTAAAAACATGGCCAAAGAGCTCAAGAGCATCGCCCGTGAGCTGGCCGGTGCGGCAAAGCTATTGAATAGCCAAGGTGGCGGCGGCGGTGCTGGCATTACCGCGATCCCCTCAGTGGTTTCAACGCCAGCAGTCTCATCGACTGCAGCTGCATCGACAGCAGCGCCTTCGACAGCAGCTCAACCGGCAGTGGCGCAGGTCAGCGGGGCCGAATCAGTCGCGGCACAGGCCAATGAGAGCACCCAGGCAAATGTGTCGACCGACGCGCAACAAGCCGAAGCCAGCGCGCAAACAGCCGAGGAAGAGGCAGAGAAGGCTGCTGAGCAAGAGGCTGAGAAAGCAGCGGGCGAGCCTGAAGGCGATGAATCTACCGAGCTCGGCTTATTACCTAGCCTGCCCAACCTGATTCAAAATGAAGACAACCGCTCAAAAAATAGCGGCCCCAGCGCTAGTGAACACGCACTACGCGGCGTACTGACTGATGCCCAAAAAGAGCTACGCGAAGCCGTTAATGAACTCAAGATTCGGCTGAGAGAAGAAGATAAAGAAGCCCGTCGCGAGCTTAGGAAAGCCGAAGAAGCCATGGAAAAGACGGATCAAGCGATTGCATCATCAACCTCTGAGGCGCTCTACTCCTCATTGGGGCAGTTGCTTCCCACTTCGCTGAGTGACGTTTCCGTGTCGACGCCCACAATCAATGTGGAAGTTTAGCGCCAATCGAGTAGGAAGGGGAGTCGCCTCCCCTGTCCTCTCACACCACCGGGCATACGGTTCCGTACCACGGCGGTTCATGAACAACGTTTGAGCCATCTTACCGTACCGAGTAACGAGATCAGGCCCTGATCGTAGAACCATTTCCTCGGCAGGGCCTGATTCATGTGCGAAGCCCCAGCGTTCCACCAGGGCCCTCGCCCATTGCCCGCCGATTTCCAAGCACGGTGTGCATCCAGTCCTAGCCCTCGGAGTTTCCGACGCCGAGTCGCTGGACGTTTCCATTGTCGCCAGATCAGGCCGCGTAAGCGGCGGCGTATCCATTGATCCAGCGCTTCCAGCGGGCGCTTTACATCAACGAGGTTAAAGTAGTTGGCCCAACCCCGCAGGATGGGTTCCAACTCCTTGATCACTCGCTGGATGTGACGCCCCCTGCCACGCTTCAGTATCTCACGGACACGCTGCATCATGCGCTTCAGGCTGCTCTTGGCTAGCGTCAGTTTCGACTGCTTGTGCCAAGTAAGACTGTAGCCTAGATAGCCACGCTTCCATGGCCGATCCACCGCACTTTTCGTACGGTTGACCGTCAGCCGGAGTGAGCTCTCGAGATACTCACTCAAGCTGTCCATGACACGCTCGCCTGCTCGCCGACTTTTGACATACACCTGCACGTCATCGGCGTAGCGGCAGAAGCGGTGGCCTCGGCATTCCAGTTCCTTGTCCATGTCGTCCAGCAGGATGTTCGCCAGCAGCGGGCTGAGTGGCCCGCCTTGGGGCGCTCCCTGCCGCCTTGGCGTGGGCAAGCCGTGTTGGAACATGCCCGCTTCCAGATAGCGGCGGATCAGACGCAGCACGCGCTTGTCGTCAACGCGCCGCGCGACCCGGGCCATCAGCAGGTCGTGGTTCACTCGGTCGAAGAAGGCTTCCAGATCGAGATCGACCACCCAGCGGTGGCCGGCGGTGACGTGGGCCTTCATGGCCGAGACGGCCTGCTTAGCGCTGCGCTTGGGGCGGTAGCCGTAACTCGACGCGGAGAACGCTGGGTCGAAGATCGGCATGAGCACCTGGGACAGCGCTTGCTGGATTAAGCGGTCGGTAACCGTAGGAATGCCAAGCTGCCGCGTCCCACCCTTGGGTTTGGGGATGGCGGCGGCTCGGATCAGGCTGGGGTGATACTCATCGGCCAATAGCCGCTCGCGCAGCGTTGGCCAGTGCTGCTTTAGGTGATCAGCCAGTTGATGCACCGTCATGCCATCGAAACCCGGTGCGCCCTTGTTGGTGACCACCCGACGGTAAGCTCGCGCCATATTCTCCGGGTCAACGACCCGTTCCATGAGCGAGGCTGGCTCCGCTTTCGTCCACGATAACGACGCCGGGTTCGTCTCGACGCTCACCGGCTGGGACGCGGAGTACTGCTCCTGCCCCTCTGGGTGAGTGACGGTATTAGCGTCGGTTTCTGTCTTCATGATCGATCCTCGAGACGTTATCGCCTACTCGCGGTTCTTCATGTTCGGCCCTTGGTGCCGGGGTGAATCGACACTTACTATGGCCTCGGCTGACGTCTGGTGATCCCTCCCGTCGCCTCTCGACGCCGGTAGCACCGTGGCAGACCACCAGACCTCCCAGGGTAAGACGCGCGACCTTCCCGCTTATGCCTGTCGGATTTACGTCATGGCGTTCCGTGCAAGTATTGGGCTTTGGTGATTCGTGCTACCTTACCCCGCCATAACGCCTCGTATCCGCTTCCTGTTCGTCAGGCCAGCGTTTTGCCTCGGGCTGCCTTCAGATTCCCCCTCGCGGGAGACACCCTTGCCGTCGGCTAGCACTTCCCCTTGCCGGGCGTGCAGGGGACTTTCACCCCCAAGTCATCCTGAGGCACCACCCCCAGGAACAGCGCCAGTCAAGGCGCTGCGCGCCATGCCTGGCGCACACTAAAAAGGCGCTACTAAGCAGTAGCGCCGTGCCATATAAACCCTGTGTTCAACAGCGCTTAAAAGCGTATTCAGTGCCCTTTTTTGTGATCATCATCCGATTTCTTACTGTCGGAATCCTAGTTGACATGATGGGTATCCGGCATCGGGTTGGCATCATCATGGTGATCGTCACGATCTTTAGGGGCTTTTTTGTCGTTCTCAGGAACTTGAGTCATCACTTAGTCCTTAACGTTGGTGGTCTTAGTTTCTTCAATCCCTTATCACTAACAGCCAAATAGATGGCTTAGGGCGTGCGGTTAGTGCCCGACCCTTGCGTGTTGCCAGAGGGCGTACTCGAACCCGCCAGGCCTGGGCTGTGCCTTTCAGGGCTGTTTTGCTCAGGGCGCTTGTCCCCAGCACGATTGTTCTCAGAACCGGGCTGCTCTGACCCTGGGCGTCCACCAAAAGGCGTGGGTGAGTCTTTTAGCCCCGTTTCCCTGTCCTGCGGCGCGTTTACGCTAGTACCGCTGACGTTGGTGCCGCTGACGTTAGCGCCGCTTGCCTGCGTGTCTTTATCCTGCTGCGACTCACCCTTGTACGACTCGGCTTTTTCGTGAATAGAGTGCTGAGCTTTATCCATTTGCTCTTGCCCTGTTTCCGCGGCCTTATGCAGAACGCGGTCACGATACTCGCCCATATACTCGTCTTCTTTCTTGGTGGCGGGGAAAATACCGCCCAAGGCGGCGCCCAGCGCGAACCCTAGCGCGCCAACCACCAGCGGATGCTCTTGAATAAAATCGGAAGCCTGGCCCTCGGCACGGCGAGCTCGCTGCCCCATGTTGTGCAAATTGTCGTGAGTACCATGCTGTAGATGAGACGTGGAATCTCGCATGTTATCCCCCAGATGGTGGGCCTTATCGCCCCACTGCTGCGCCGTTTGCTTGGCTTTCTGCCCCAGGTGTTGAGCGGAGTCTTTGGCTTTATGGCTCATCTCGCTCATACGGCCTTGGCCATCGCTTGAATGCTCAGTTCCACCGGCTCCAGTTGGCTGGGCATACATAGTTTCATTTGGGTGGGTACCCTCATGAATGGGTATACCCGGCGAACCGTGGGCGCCACTTGTGTTCGATGAAGGCTGCCCGCCTGTATAAAAGCGCTGGTCAGTCGCCGAAGCGAATTGATGCTGGCCTCGGTTAGGCTGACGCTGTGACAGCATCATCCAGCCCAACCCCGCCGTGGTGACCAGAAAGGGCAGCGGGTTCTGCTTAATCGTGGTGCCCAGATTAGCCATAAATTCGTTGGCACCGCCATGGCGTAGATACTCGTAGGACGTATTCAGCAACTGCTGAGGAGAGAAGCGCTCTTCGATCTCGTTCAGCGTGGAATCGAGGCGATCACGGGATTGACTGATATCCTTCTCAATCTCTTCTGGGCTTCGCTGGTTGTTATGATCCGTCATTTCAACTCCTCCTTGACCTTGTGCTGATGCTTCTGGGCAACCGCCTTATCACTCTGCAAACTATTCAGCGTACGCGTCGGCATCAAGCTGCGCGCCTGGAGTTTCTTTTGGCCCGCGTTAAGCATAATGATGCCAATCACTGTCACCACGCCTCCCACAATCAGCGCCGACAGCCAGGGAGTGGTGTCGGGGGGCAGTATTTCATTGAGCAGAAACACCGCTGCGGCAAGCAGGGTTAGAAAACCACCTAACAACACCGCACCAGCAATGGCGATAGCAGCGATGCCCGCCATCGCCTCGTGGGTTTTTTCTGACATTTCTGTCTTGGCAAGCTCAGCTTCGTTGCGCACCAGTGAGCTAATTTCTTGCATCACTGTTGAAAGTAGCGACCCGACCGATGAACTTTGCGCCGTGGGTTTGTTATCCGAATCCATTATTTGCCTCCCTGCTCTCAATTTAGAGCGATTCACTACCCGGAGTTGAACGTCTAACCGTGCTTCCCGCAGCGGTACTGGTTAAATGACTGGCGTGGTTATCAGCACCTGGTGTTTGCTGATCAGCGCTATACTGGTTCGAACTGTGCTGGCCGCTGGAGCTGTGTTTATCAGAGCTGTGTTTATCAGAGCTGTGTTGACCAGAGCTGCGCAGAAAACGAGAAACCAGGAAGCCAGCGGCAATCACGCCCCCGATAAACAAAGCAGGTTCGCGGCGACTGAAACTCTGCGCTTCATCGCAAACACTGCGTAAATCTTTATCACGCAAGTTATCCGAAAAGCGCTCGGTCGTATCAGCAAACTTTCTCGCTTGTTTTGAGAAAAATGGCTGCTGCTGGTTATCAAACTCATCGGCCATTTTTTGTAGAACGCCGGTTAGTTTATGGGACTGTTCCGCAGCATTATCGCGCTGTTGGTTAAAATAGCCTTCAGCTTGGTGTTGGGCCGCCTCTCCTACCTCGTGGGCGGTGTCGCGACCTTGCTGCTTGAGCGTCTCTGTTGAGGGGCTCGGCTGGGCAGAGGCACCTGGGTTAGTCTGCTTTCCTTGATCGATCATCTGTCACTTCCTCCTTGTCGTCTCACTTGTCAGCATCCGTGGTGAAACAAAATCAACGTCATCAACCTCAGCGCACATCTAATAGGTGTAATTAATCAGCACAATTATAAGCTTAAATAAAACAAGCACTAATACTTAGCTAATTACGCCGTTTATTTAATAGACATGCCACACATAAAACATAGCGGTCATTCTTTTATTGTCAATTTATGGGCATTTATTTTTTCTATAGTTAACTATCTTATTAACATAGGTTAATAAGATAAACTTTAAAGCCAATTAAATAACATTGGTTATAGAAAATATATTCGTTGCCGTTAGGTTTGCTTGTTTCTACGTCCTTGGTCTACGTTGAAGAGTGACGTTGGGCCGAGGAACGGAGCCGCGCCGGATGCGCAGTGCCCATCCGTTTTTAAGCCGCAGCTTTTATGCCAATAATTTCTGCGCCAACGAGTTCTGTGTAACCAGTTCTACGCAAACAGTTCTATGCAAACAATTCTGTGCAAACTATTTCTGTGCCAACTATTTCTGTGCAAACAAAGGAGTGACCGCACATGAGTGATCAACAGCAACCACCCCAGCACCAAGATAAGCAGCCTGGTGATGAACATGCCATGCACCCAGAGCCCGAATACATCCGTGCAAGCTACCGGGGCGCCGATAAGTTACTGGACAAAGTCGCGATTATTACCGGTGGCGACAGCGGCATTGGTCGCTCAGTGGCGGTTCACTACGCCCGCGAAGGTGCCGACAGCGTGATCGTCCACCTCAAAGAAACCCAAGATGCGGAAGAGACCAAACGGCTGGTAGAAGCGGAAGGTCGCCGCTGTTTGGTTCTAAAAGGCGATGTGGCAGCGCCCGCGTTTTGCCGTGAAATCGTTAAGCGTACCCTTGATCACTTCGGCAAGATCAATATTGTGATCAACAACGCCGCCGAGCAGTACGACTGGGACGACATCACCGAGATCCCCGACGATCAACTGCTACGCACCTTCCAGACCAACATCTTCAGCCACTTTTATCTGACTAAATCCGCCCTGCCGCATCTCAGCGAAGGTGACACTATCATTGCCACCTCTTCGATCAATGCCTTTAAGGGCAATGATACGCTGATCGATTACACCGCCACCAAGGGGGCTATTCAGGGGCTGGTACGTTCGCTGGCGATGTCTTTGATGGATCGTGGTATTCGCGTGAACGCAGTGGCGCCGGGGCCGGTATGGACACCGCTGATTCCGGCCAGTTTTGATGAGGACAAAGTTGCCTCATTTGGTGATCAGGTTCCCATGAAGCGTGCCGGGCAACCTAGCGAAATGGGCCCTGCCTATGTCTATTTGGCCTGCGAAGAGTCCTCCTATATGAGCGGCCAAACGCTGCACCTGAATGGCGGGGTTATCTTAAATACCTAATACCCAATACCCAATACCCAAGGGTTTCTTATTAAGATAGAGCGCACATTAACGGGGCGGCCTTGAGCCGCCCTCTCATCAGAGCGCTGTACATAAAGGCATCGTAGCGCCGATATATTCCCGCTCGGGAATATTTAATCCTAATAAGGCGAAGAGGCGACTGATTATTACCGCTCGGTAATAATCGAAGGATTTACCTGACAATGAGGCTGGATCAACAAATTTCGCCTCTCACTGCCGCCTGGGGATAGCGGTCGAATAGGTATTGAGATGCGAGAGGTGATCATCCGCTTGCTGCAACGCCTCTAGCGTCATAGGCCGGTCGAATTCTGCCAATAAGGTGCATAGTACTTCGGAGACCGCTAACGCAGGGGTTAGCGTATGGAAGAAGCTGTCGCTTTCCGTGGGGCAAAAGATTGCCTGGTCTGACAGCGCTACCAGCGGTGAAACCTCGCTATCGGTGATCGAAACAATCCCCACACCCTTCTCTTTTGCCAACTGGGCCAGTTCCAGCGTCCCTGTTGCATAAGGTTTGATGGAGATAACCAGCATAACGTCTTCCGGCGTCGCACGAATTAACGCGTCTCCGCCGGTTCCCCCCGGGCCATCCAGGTGAACCGAACGCTCGCCCAGTAGGGTCATCACGTAATGGAAGTGCCAGGCAATGGCATGGCTGGAGCGTAAACCTAGCACGTAGATCTTTCTCGCTGACCTCAGTCTATCGGCGGTGGCTTCCAGCCGCCGCAGCGAGTCAGGCTCGCAGAGTTTAGCCAGCTGGGCACTTAGCCCTTGAAGCATATGATTGGCGATATCGCTGGCTACCGTTTCGCTACCTCCATCAACCCGCTGGCGAACCTTAGCCGCAAAGCCATCGCCGCCCTGCCTAAGCGCCGCCGCATGCTGCGCTCGAAGTTCATCGTACCCTGATAACCCCAAGAACTTGGCAAGCCTGGTCATGGTGGCGGGTTGTACCCCCGCTAGGCGTGCCACCTCGCGCATGGAGACCAGCGCTACTTCCTCGGGATGCTCAAACACATAGCGCGCGGCCTGTTGCAGCTGCGGTGACATGGCATCGTACTGGGCAATCATCTGCTCTCTCAGCGAATCGCTTGGCTGCATAGTGGTTGGCTCTGTGAAGAAATAAGGGTTGGCTCTGCGAGAAAATGATCCATGTGACTCATACTATATTTAAATGATTTATTTGTTGCAAACATCTTTGTGAGTGTGCCAATCTCCTTGTTATATGAATTTCTCACCGTTTGATAATGAGGGTCAGGGGTTATGACGCGTATTCTTCACCGTGGTATCGGCGGGGCACTTCCTTATGCCGCGTCAGCGCAGGGTGTCTATATCACCGATACCACGGGGCGTCGCTACCTGGATGGATCGGGGGGTGCAGCGGTTACCAGCGTCGGTCATGCTCACCCGGAAGTGCTGGCCGCCATGCGCGCACAGATCGATAGCCTTTGTTACGCCCATACCGCTTTTTTCACCACCGATGTCGCCGAAGCACTTGCTGAAAAGCTGGTAGATTTAGCCCCGGCCGGGCTGGATTACGTCTACCTAGTATCGGGCGGGTCGGAGGCCGTTGAAGCGGCTTTAAAGATGGCACGGCAATACTTTGTCGAGATTAATCAGCCCCAGCGGCGACACATCATTGCCAGACGCCAGAGCTACCACGGCAACACCATCGGCGCGTTGGCCACCGGTGGCAATGCCATGCGGCGCCAGCAGTTTCAACCCATTCTGCCCGAAACCCACCACGTATCGCCCTGCTATGCGTATCGCGATAAGGGCGACGATGAGTCTCCGGAGGCCTACGCTGCAAGGCTTGCCGATGAGCTTGAGGCAAAGATTCTGGCGCT
Organism: Halomonas sp. ISL-56; assembly: GCF_018612805.1. Taxonomy (NCBI): domain Bacteria; kingdom Pseudomonadati; phylum Pseudomonadota; class Gammaproteobacteria; order Oceanospirillales; family Halomonadaceae; genus Halomonas; species Halomonas sp. ISL-56. Next base: position 173,910 of record NZ_JAGGRO010000005.1, read on the forward strand.
AGGCCCCGACGAGGTCATGGCCTTTGTGGCCGAACCCGTCGTTGGTGCCACCTTAGGGGCGGTCGCCTCTGAGGCGGATTACTTTAAACGCGTGCGTGCCATCTGCGATAAATACGGCGTACTGCTGATCCTCGATGAAGTGATGTGCGGTATGGGCAGAACCGGCACCGTCTTCGCCTGCGAGCAAGATGGAGTAACGCCGGATATCGTTACCATCGCCAAAGGGCTGGGGGGCGGCTATCAGCCCATCGGCGCGGTGCTGCTATCGGCCAATATCTACTCAAGCTTCGCCAATGGCTCTGGGCTGTTTCAGCATGGCCATACCTACCTAGGCCATCCTGTCGCCGCCGCAGCCGCCAATAAAGTGGTTGAGATCATTGCACGTCCGGAAACAATGGCAAACGTTAATGCCATGGGGGCGAGACTGCAGAGCGGCCTTGAAGCGGCGCTTGGTGCCTCGCCCCATGTTGGCGATATTCGCGGCAGAGGCTTGTTTCGCGGTATCGAGCTGGTGGCGGATAGGGAAAGCAAAACGCCGTTCGACCCGGCTCGCAAGCTTCACGCCAAGATCAAACGTCAGGCCATGGCTCGCGGCCTGATCAGCTACCCTATGGGCGGCACTATTGATGGCATTAACGGTGACCATATCCTGCTGGCACCGCCCTATATCATTGCCCCTGACGAAGTAGATTTGCTCATTGAGCGTATTGCCGCGGCCATCGACGCCGCTATCGCAGAGTGATGATGAAATAACAACTATCTCAAACAGCCATCTCAAACAGCCATCTCAAATAACGATCTGACTGGAGCTCAGCCATGACAACCCCCGTGACACCGTCTCCCTGCCCGCCTGTTTCCGATGCCGACTGGCCTGAAGAGATCGCGGATTTACGCGAAGATTTTGCTGGCGCACTCAACGTTTACCGCACCATGGCCCACCACCCGGCCCTGCTTAAAGCATGGGCACCGTTGCGCCAACACGTTGTGAAGGAGAATGCCTTAGGCCCGGAGTTGACCGAAGTGGTGATTCTTCGCGCTGGCCTACGTATGGGCTCAGCGTACGAGTGGGCCCACCATGTCAGTCGAGCGCTCGCTCTAGGGTTCTCCGAGGCCCGCATCAATGCCCTTCGCGGTAACCCCGAAGGCGTTGACGGGCTTATCGTCAAGGCCGTGGATGCGCTATTTGACGAGCGCATGCTGGCCAGAGAGCAGGAAGCAGAGCTTGCCGAGGCAATCGGGCGCACCGCCGTCATCGACCTAATCGCCATGGTGGGTTTCTATTCGGTGCTGGGCTATTTGCTCAAAACCTACGACACACCGATTGATGAGAATATTCAACGAGAAGCGCAAAAAAAGCCGGCGCTGTTTTCCATAGCGCCGGGCTCCAGCTCATAAATCAGCTGTGCTAACGGTTCCCCCTTTTAAAAGCGAGTCACGTCAGTTGCTTGACCAGTACCTTCGATTTGCGGGCGTGATTGTAGGTTTCGCGTTTTAGTGGCGGTAGGTCTTCCAGACTGGCGGCACGGAAGCCGTGCTCCACAAACCAGTGTGCGGTGTGGGTCGTCAGCACAAATATTTCCGTTAAACCGCGCTGGCGGGCACGGCGCTCCATGGCTTCGACCAAGCGCTCGCCGCGCTCGCCGCCGCGGTAGCTGTCGTGAACCGCCACGCAGGCCAGCTCGGCAATGCCGGTGTCAGTGAACACGTGCAGCGCCGCACAGCCAATCACCATGCCATCGCGCTCAATCACCATGTAGTCATCGATCTCATGTTCCAGCCGCTCCCGGGAGCGCGCGACCAGCATACCCCGGCGTTCTAACGGCTCCAACAGCTCCAGCAATCCCGCTACATCGTTGAGCGTGGCCGGGCGTAGCTGTTCGTAGCGGTGCTGGGTGATCATGGTGCCCACGCCGTCGCGGGTGAACAGCTCCCCTAGCAAGGCGTCGTGGTTGCGCCAGGAGAGCAGGTGGGTGCGCGCCACGCCTTCCCGTGCGGCGGTGCAGGCGGCCTGTAAATGGCGGGCTAACTCGCTGCCTGGAACGGCGTGGGTTAAACGCGGCTCCGCCTCCGCTGGGGAGAGCTGGCGCAGCAGTGCGCCGTGCTCATCTTCCAGGCCTTCCGACTCGCCGAGCAGAATCAGCTTATCGGCTTTTAGCGCTACGGCGGCGTGCTGGGCAACTTCAGAAGCATCCAGATCGAACACCTCGCCGGTGCTGGAGAACCCCAGCGGCGGCAGCAGCACCAGCGAGCCCTTTTCCAGCAGACCTTCAATGGCGCTGGCCCGCACCCGGCGAACTTCGCCGCTGTGGTCGAAATCGACCCCTTCGCGTACGCCTAACGGCTTGGCAGTCACCAGATTGCCGGAGATCACGCTGAGCTCAACACCGTGCAGCGGCGTGCTGGGCAGGCCTAGCGAGAGCCGCGCTTCCAGCCATAAGCGCTGGTGGGCGGCCACCTGCTCTACATGGGCCATCACCGCGCGGTCGGCGACCCAACGGCCATCAATACGCGTGGGCTCAACGCCTGCCGCCGTTAGGGCCTCATGCACCTGGGGACGAATACCAAACACCACCACCAGGCGCACGCCCAGGGTATGCAGCAGGGCCAAATCCTGGATCAGTTGCTCCCCTCGCCCAGACGCCATCGCTTCGCCTTCAATTAAGATGACAAAGGTTCGCCCCCGGTGCGCATTAATGTAGGGGGAGGCGTTACGAAACCAATCAACAAAGGGGAAGCGCGTATCCAAGGGCCGCTCTCCGGCAGCAGGTGAAAGAAATATCAGACGTTTACCACATCCAATCAGGTTACTTTACCAGAGCGCAAAAAACAGCGGCACCTTCTAATGTAAATCTGCTCAATCTAATGCAGAAAAACATGAAGATGCCGCTGTGATGTTACCGCTTGGCGACTTATAAGCGCATGCGAGCCTGTTGTTAGCCGAACATGCCCTTGAACATAAAGAAGAACAGAATCGCCAGGCCCGCACCCGCGGGTAGGGTGATCAACCAGGACATCACAATGGTGCCGATAACCCGTAGGTTTAGCGCGGCCATACCGCGCGCCAAGCCAACGCCCAGTACTGCGCCAACGAGGGTATGCGTGGTCGAAATGGGCAGGCCAGTTCCTGAGGCCAACACCACCGTGGTCGCCGCTGCCAAGGTAGCGGCAAAACCACGACTTGGCGTCAGTTCAGTAATCCCGGTGCCCACAGTGGCAATCACTTTATGGCCGTAAGTGACCAAACCCACCACGATACCGCCGCCACCTAGCACCAGCACCCACCAGGGCACCAGCGCAGCGCTGTCGATCACGCCTTCGCTCCGTACAACGCTAATAACCGCCGCTAGCGGGCCCACCGCATTGGCTACATCATTAGAGCCGTGGGCAAAGGCCATGGCGCAGGCGGTAAAGATCATCAGCACGCCGAACACGCGCTCAACGTTGTCATAGCCGAAGTGATCGCTGTCGTTCTGCACGTATTTGACCCGACGCTGCATAAAAACACCCAGCGCCATGATAACCACACCCAGCAGAATGGAGAGCAGCAGGCTTTGGCCAAAGCTGAGATCCAAGCCAACGTGGGACAGACCTTTGGTCAGCGTCACCATGGAGACAATAAAGCCGACCAGGAAGATATAGCCTGGCACGTAGCGTTTGGCTGCGGCAAAGGGGTCGTCGTTTTCAAAAATCAGGTGGTGAACCGACTTAAACAACACGAAACCGATCGTACCAGCAAGCAGTGGCGAAACAATCCAGCTGGAGGCTATTTGACCTACTTTGCCCCATGCCACAGCTTCCATGCCGAGGCCTACCGCACCAAAACCGACGATTGCACCGACAATGGAGTGGGTTGTAGACACCGGCCATCCACGGGAAGAGGCAATCATCAGCCAAATGGCGGCAGCTAACAGCGCCGAGAGCATCCCGTAAACCAACAGTTGCGGATTATCCGCCAACAGTACGGGGTCAAGCATTCCCCCTCGAATGGTCGCGGTGACTTCGCCACCAGCTAACCAAGCGCCAAGGAATTCAAAAATAACCGCGATAATGATCGCTTGTTTGATAGTGATCGCTTTCGACCCTACCGAGGTTCCCATCGCATTGGCGACGTCGTTGGCACCAACGCCCCAGGCCATAAAGAAGCCGAACAAACAGGCCAGGATGATAAAAATTTCACCGTGCTGGGCAATAATCAGCATGAAAGTCCCCTTAGCGGGCAGTCAGGATCTGCAGACGGCTACCCACGCGCTCGGCGCGGTCGGATAACTCACCTACCCAATCAATGATCTTGTAGAGAAAGATCACATCTACAGGCGGTAGCTGGCTCTCAAGCGCGAACAGCTGGCGACGAATGGTCACCTGTTGGTCATCGGCCTGATGCTCGAGGGTGTGCAGTTCACGGATCATCTTCTGCATCACATCGGAGACATTTTTGCCAAAGCCGGATTCAAGCAGGTCTTTAAGCTCTTCCAGCGCCTGGCGCGCTTGAGCCACGCAAGCCACGCTGGTTTGGATGTAGTCACGCATCGGTTCGGCCAGTTCATCCGGCACGCGCATTTTACGCCCCAGCATAATGCCGGTAATGTCACGCACCTTATTGGCGATTTTGTCCTGCACACTAATCAAGTCGAGCAGGTCAGAACGCGAGACGGGCAGGAACATGGTGTTGGGGAGGTTCAACCGCAGCTCGGTTTTCAGCGTGTCGGCGTCATGCTCTAAGCGGGTGACGTTTTCGCGCAGTTCAGCCGCTTTGTCCCAGTCACCAATAAGCGATGCCTCGAAGAACGGCAATAGCTGGTCGGCGCATTCATTGGCCTTGACGATGTGCGCCAGTAGCGGCTGGAATGGCGAGCGGCCAAACATCGAAGAAAAAGGATTGGAGGTAACCATAGTGCCTTTAAGCCTGTTTTCGGGGAGCCTGGAAATGGCGGCGCCAGTATAAAGAGTGCGCCCGCTGCCGTCATGAAAAGTTCATAAATGTAATCAAATATTCATCTAAATGTCACGAAAACGAGGTGGCGAACATCATGAAAACACCAACCCCCGTCGAAGTAGAGCTAAAGCTAGCCCTCACTCCAGAGGGGCCTGCCGCGCTGCGCCAACACCCGCGCCTGGCGTCACAACCAGCGCTTCAGCAATCGTTGACCAATACCTATTTTGATTCCCCCCAGGGAGATTTGGCCAAGGCACGCATTGCGCTGCGCCTACGCCAGGTGGATGGTCAGCTACTGCAAACAGTAAAAACCGCGGGTCAGGGCAGCGGCGGGCTCTCGCAACGCCAAGAGTGGGAGTGGCAGATTACGGGGCCTGGGTTAGATTTAACGACGCTTGCCGAACTCCCCCCTTTTCAAGGTGAGCTTAGCGGTGTGCTCGATGCCCTCGCCCCCCAACTCAGCACCGATTTCACACGGCGTAGCTGGCAGCTAAAAGAGGGTGCACAAGGCCAGGAGAGTCATATTGAGTTGGTGTTGGATGAGGGCGAAATTATTAGCGGTGGCTACCGCACACCGATTCGCGAAGCAGAACTCGAACTTAAAGGCGGCGACCCGGAAGCGCTGTGGGCACTGGCATTAACCCTTGCCGAACAGATAGCGCTGCGGCCTTCAGACAGCAGCAAAGCGGCCCGGGGTAATGCATTGAGCGAGCAACGCTGGCTGCTACCGCAAGCGCACTCCCCAGCGGAGTGGCAACACCGCGCCACCTTGGCACTGGACGCCTACCACGACAGCCAGCAGGCCAGCTTTCTAAGCGATGTCCAGCAGGCGTTGACCACCCTCGCCGATCACCCCGAACTGGATGTCACTTCGCGCGGCTATGCCCAGGCGCTTCCCAGCGCACTCGATGCCCACGGCCAGCCCAATAAGGCTTACGGTAAAGCGGCATTAGCACTCGCCCATCGCCTGGCGCACCAAACCGCGCTACGCTAGCAGTTTATCCCCCTTTTTCAGGACAGGATTGAGGCTCACTTCAGGATGATGCGATGAATTTACACTTAACCCCTGGCGGAGAAGGCCTGCGCGCGCGGCTGTTCCACATCATCTTCGAATCCGACACGCCGGGCGCTAAGGCGTTTGATATCGCCTTGATCGTGGCCATTCTCATCAGCGTCGGGGTTATCCTGCTGGGTAGCGTAGAGCGCTATGCGGAGCACTACGGGGCGCTGTTTTTTTACGTTGAATGGATTCTTACCCTGCTGTTTAGCCTTGAGCTGATTGTGCGCATTTACTGCCTGGAGCGCCCGTTACTCTATCTAAAAAGCTTTTACGGCATCGTCGATTTAATCGCGATTCTGCCTACCTGGCTGGTGCTGCTGGTACCCGGCGCCCATGGGTTGGTGATTGTGCGCATCCTGCGCGTGCTGCGTATCTTCCGTATTTTGCGCTTGATGGAGTTTGTCGGTGAAGCAGGTCTGTTAATAGATGCCCTCAAACGCAGCCTGCGACAAATTCTGCTGTTTTTCTTCTCTATTTTTATGGTGGTGACGCTGTTTGCGGCGTTGATGTACACCATTGAATCTCCCGAGGCGGGCTTTACCAGTATTCCCATGTCGATGTACTGGGCCATTGTCAGCATGACCACGGTCGGCTACGGCGACATTGTTCCCGCCACCGCCCTGGGCAAAGCGATCACCATGGTGCTGATGCTACTCGGCTACTCGATTATTGCGGTGCCCACCGGGGTTTTCTCCGCCCAGGTAATTCGTTCTATTCGTGAGGATCGCTACTCCGAGGAAGCCTGCCCCGGCTGCGGGCACGACCGCCACGAAAAGCGCGCCCACTACTGCCTGCGCTGCGGCACCTGGCTTGATGAAGACAGCGAAGACCCGCGCAAGAAAGACAACGACAAAAAAGAGGAAGCTCAAAAAAGTAGCGGTGAGGGAGACGCAGACAAAAACGCGCCCCAGGACAGCTAGACTAAGTTGCTTAGAAACAAAAACTCAATGGCCTAACCTGGAGCGCGCAGCGTTCATTTAATGCGCAATGGAGTGGTTATCTAACCGATCACTCCACTTCGTGGGGAGCGTCCCAGGCATCTAGCTCGGCATCGCTCCAAGCGCCATAGGTTGCGTTGGGGAATACAATCCAGTCGTTACCAAACCGCTCGGCATTCTCCTCAACCAGCCCGTGCTGCTGTTCCAGATCGGCACCGGCGAAGTCACCCGCGAAATCGTGAAGCGAGTCGCCTAACTGCATTACTAGGGTGTGGTTATCAACCACCTCGGCACGGCGCTCCGCCTTGGCAGGCCCTAATAGCATCACGCTCTGTTCAGAGACCTGGGGCAGCTCTAGCGCTTCTAGAGTGGCGATCGTATCGTCCTCGTTCTCCTGATAGCGGTCGGAGACGTAAAAAATGGCCACGCCCTGCTCGTCCGCAAAATCCAGAAACGCTTTGGCTCCCGGCATTAAGCGCGGCTCGCCTTCACGTTCCCAATGCTTCCAGGTGTCCCAGGTGGTGTAGTCGTGGCACGCCTGCATATCGCGAACCAACAGCGCGCTATTATCCAGCACCGTTTCATCCAGGTCGGTAATGATAGCCAAGCCGTCGCTGCCACCATGCGCCTCGATCTGATCCTCAAGCCGATAGGTGGCGAGGGCAAACCCCTGGCGCTGCAGAGCGGCCGCTTCTGCAGACTGCTGCTGATAACGCAGCCCCATCGCGTAGGCTTTTTGAGCACACATTTCAGCATCATCGCTAGCCGCATGGCTGGCCAAAGGTAACGCGGTCAAACTGGCTAACGCTGCGAGACTACAGAGGCGAGAGGTGAAAGGTTTCGTCATTAAATGATCTCCTGGAATAGGCGATCTCAAAAAGACGAGGCGAGTCCTCGCCTTAAAGGATCACGATTTATTATCGAAAATAAGCACAAGGATCATATTTTATTTTCATTGATCATTCAAACAACAATAAAACCAAGCGAATCCCTGCCCGATATGCCTACGAGTCAAGGATTTGCCTTAAAATTAGCCTTAAAGAAGTGCTGTTAGCCGACGAAAGGCGAAATATCGCCGCGCCCTTCACGGATGATTGTCGGCGGCAGTTCGCGCAGGTCAATAACGCTGGTGGGGTCTAAATGGCAGGCACCGCCGTCGATGATGGCATCCAGATGGGCGCCAAAGCGCTCGCGGATCTCTTCCGGGTCGTTCATGGGCAGGTCATCGCCGACCGGGATCAGCGTGACGCTCATCAGCGGCTCACCCAATGCCGCCAATAGCGCGTGGGTAATGCGGTGATCCGGCACGCGTACACCAATAGAGCGGCGCTTGGGGTGCAGCAGCAGGCGCGGCACTTCGGATGTGGCATCCAGAATATAGGTGTACGGGCCAGGAGTATGGGCTTTCAGCAGCCGGAACACGTCGTTATCCACCTTGGCGTAGGTGCCGATTTCCGAGAGGTCGGAACACACCAGGGTGAAGTTATGTTTATCGTCCAATGAACGCAGCCATTTGATCTTCTCGATGGCTTTCTTTTCGCCCAGGTGGCACCCAAGCGCGTAGCCCGAATCGGTGGGATACGCCACAACGCCGCCTTTACGAATGATCGCAATGGCCTGATCAATCAGGCGCTTTTGGGGGTTTTCCGGGTGAATCTGAAAATACTGGCTCATAAGTTACTCCTGTCCGTAGGCTCTATGCATAAAGCACTCATATAACACAGTGTAAACGTTAGCGAATCATCCCGCTGCAAGCGTGCCTGCTGGCGCCTCACGCAGATGCACCAAACGCGGATGCTGCCAGATTGGGGGCGCCGCCGTGCGCGGAATCAAACTCATACTGCCGGGCGCGGCATGACTGCCGGGAAAGTGAAAATCACTGCCCATGGAAGCGTACAGCTCGCGTTCCACTAGCTGACGCGCCAGATCACGGGTACTGTCCGGGTTCTGCTGGCCGCTGACCAGCTCTACGGCTTGCCCGCCCGCCGCTTGGAAAGTATCCATTAACAGGCCCCGCTTGCGCCGGGTTAAGCCATGGCGCAGTGGATGGGCAATCACGGCCACACCGCCGGAATCGACAATCCAGCCCACCGCTGCGCTGATTTCCGGCCAGTGGGCTTTGACATCGCCCTTTTTGCCGCTGCCCAAATAGCGCTTGAAGGCGCTGGCCCAGTCAGGCACCACACCTTCCGCCACTAGCGCACGGGCAAAGTCCGGGCGGCCTAGCGGGCGGTCGCTGCCCGCATGCAGTCGCGCTTTTTCCAGGGCGTTAGATAAACCGACTTTTTCCAGTCTTTCCGCAATCACGGCTGCTCGCTGAATGCGCGCTTCACGCTGCTGAATCAGGCCTTCTACCATTGCCCCCTGCAGCCCGCCAGGCATTAGCGCCACCACATGGATATTGACCCCCTGCCAGCGTGTGGATAACTCACAGCCGGGGATAAGACACAGCCCTGCTTGCTCCGCCGCGCGGCCCGCTTCTTCAATGCCGTCCATGGTATCGTGGTCGGTGAGCGACATGTGCGTCAGCCCACGCTCGAAGCACAGCGTCACCAGTTCGGTGGGCGATAGCGCGCCATCGGAAGCGGTGGAGTGCATGTGCAAATCAACCGGGTAGCGTTGATCGGCATCAAAAGTAGTGGGAAGTCGAGGCATAAGCATGACGCCGTGTGGCCAGTTTGTCAGAATGCGTTTTTCAGCTGTGAATAAAGCCTTCGCAATGGGTAAGATATGGTGCGCGCTTATGCCAGTGCGGTCAATTAGCGGTCACGATGCATCCTCGTTCAATCAAGGAGTTAACCCCCATGCTGTATGCCATTATGAGTGAAGATGTGCCCAATAGCTTAGAGCGTCGCCTGTCTGCTCGGCCCGACCATTTAGCGCGCCTGGAAGCGCTGCGCGATGAAGGCCGCCTGGTACTGGCTGGCCCCCACCCCGCCATCGACGCTGAAAACCCCGGCGATGCAGGCTTTTCCGGGAGCTTGGTGGTGGCGGAATTCGATAACCTGGAAGACGCCAAGGCCTGGGCCGATACCGACCCTTATATGATTGCAGGGGTGTATGCCAAGGTTATTGTTAAGCCGTTCAAGAAAGTTTTGCCTTGACCTCAATAGGCGAGTGTGGAGGATCCGTATGCTTTTACACAGAGCCTGTGGAAAACTCTGTGCAAACCCGGCGGACGCTTTGCGCTAAGCCAGAGATAACGCCAGTGCCGACAAATTGATCATTTTTTAACCACCTGTTCATCAATACGGATACCCGCGTGACCCAACGTTCGAACGCCTTGCCTTCGCTTGCGGCATTAACCACGCCCGCGCTTACCTGGAACGAGGGCGCCCCCCACGCAACCGCCTTTGATGACATCTACTTTACCCGTGGCGATGGGCGCGCAGAGACCGAACATGTGTTTCTGGGCGCCAACCACCTTCCTTGGCGTTTCGCTGCCTGGGAAGCCTCGAGGCCCTTTGTGATTGGTGAAACAGGCTTTGGCACCGGGCTAAACATGCTCTGCGCCTGGGCCTGTTTCGAGCAACATGCCCCGCCTTCTGCACGGCTGCATCTGTTATCCACAGAGAAGTTTCCCCTAGCGCTTGGCGCCCTTGAACAAGCGCTAGCGAGTTGGCCCTCCCTCGCCAGTTATGCACAGGCACTCTGTGCCCAATGGCCCGCCGCCGTTAGCGGTATTCACCGCCTGCACTTAACCGAGCGCGTCACCCTGGATCTACATTTCGGCGACACCACCGAGCGCCTGGAACAGTTAGACGGTCTAGTCGACGCCTGGTTTTTAGACGGTTTTGCGCCGTCTAAAAACCCCGATATGTGGCAGCCGGAACTGTTTAACGCCATGGCCGCCCGTTCACGCCCCGGTGCAACGTTCGCCACGTTTACCTGCGCAGGCATCGTTAAGCGGGGCTTGAAAGCGGCAGGTTTTAACTGGAAGAAAGTACCGGGCTATGGCCGCAAGCGGGAGATGCTGGCAGGCAGTATCGAAATGCCGCCAGCGGATCAGCGCCGCCAATCAACGCCCTGGTTTACGCCGCCGCCTGCGGCTTCAGCGAAGCACGTTGTCGTCGTCGGCGCCGGGCTAGCGGGAAGCAGCATGGCGGCGGCGCTGGCGCGGCGGGGGGTTAAGGTAACCGTAGTAGAGCGCGAAGCCCCCGGCGCGGGTGGTTCAGGCAATCGCCAGGGTGCGCTGTATGTAAAGCTAGCGGCTGAGACCAACCACCAAAGCAGGGTTTATCTCGCTGGCTTGCTATATAGCCAGCGCTGGCTTTCGCAGCAGCTATTCACACAGTCGTTATCCACAGCTCCTTTATGGCAGCCCTGTGGCGTGGTGCAGTTGGCGAGTAGCGTTAAAGAGGCGCGTCGCCAGCAGCGCTTTATCGAACAGCACCCGCTGCCCGGCGAGGTGGTTACCGGCATGGAAAACCCGGCGCTATCCAAGACGGCGGCCATGGCCATTGACGCCCCTCACGGGCTTTATTATCCACAGGCGGGCTGGATGAGGCCCAAGGCGCTGTGTGAGCATTTACTTCAGCAGCGAGGCATTACTTTTCTACAGGGCGACGTTAGCTCACTGACCCAGTTAGATGACGGCTGGCACCTTAACTTAGCCGATGGCAGCACGGTCGAGGCGGATCAGGTGGTGATTGCCAGCGCCCATTTGGCCAACTGCTTCGCGCAAACGGCGGCGCTGCCACTGCAGTCAGTGCGTGGTCAGATTAGTGAATTACGACTACCCGATGAAGTAGCAGGCCCTAAGCGAGTGGTGTGCGCCGGTGGCTATGTGGCGCCTGCTCTGGAGGGTGTTCTGACCTTTGGCGCCAGCTTTGTGCCCAATAACGCGACGACTGAAATCACCGCCGACGACCACCAGCGTAATGTCGATGAGCTGCGCCAGACGCTGCCCGCCTTGGTAGAGGAGTTGGAACAGGCAGGCATCAAGCTAACGCCGGAATACCTTAAGGGCCGTGCCGCTGTGCGGGCAGCAAGCCCCGACAAAACCCCTTACGCGGGGCCGGTACCGGTGGCAGCGGCATGGCGCGCTGACTATGCATTACTCAGCAAAGACGCCACCCGGGTGGCAGATACGCCAGGTGAGCACTACCCCGGCCTGTGGATATCCACCGCCCACGGCTCGCGGGGATTAGCCAGCGCGCCGCTATGCGCCGAGGTCATTGCCTCACGAATGTGCGATGAGCCAATGCCACTGGAAGCGCCGCTGGTGGATCATCTGCACCCAGGACGACGCATTATCAGCGCGATTATTCGTGGCGAGAACGCCTAGCAAGAAGGATTAGATATCGCCCTCTTCCTCGTCGTCGGCGATATCGCGGCCAAAAGAACGCCACCGCGCCAGCGTCATCACTTCGGTCATCTCCAGCTCAAGGTCATGGGCGATGATCAGCTCATTACGCTCTAGCTGCTGTTTCAGCTCGGCTACCCATCCGTGCATACCCTCGCCGGTGGTATCAGTGGTGTCGTAGCCCTGGCGGGTCACAAACGCCTCTAACAAGGCATTGAGGGTATCCGGCGGCAGCATTCTGGCGGGTACTTCAATAAAACGGCTCATTAGCGCTGCTCCCACTCTGCTAAACGTTCAATAAAGGTGGCTTCGTCGACGACTTCCACGCCCATCTGTTCGGCTTTAGTGAGTTTACTGCCCGCCGCTTCGCCAGCGACCAGGCAGGTGGTTTTTTTCGAGACGCTGCCCGCCACCTTGGCGCCCAGCGCCTGCAGGCGCGCCTTGCCTTCATCTCGGGTCATACTTTCAAGTGAGCCGGTAAGCACCCAGGTTTGGCCTTCCAGCGGCGTGGGGCCCTGGGTGACTTCCGCCTCTTGCCAGGTAATGCCCGCGTCAATCAACGCGGCGATGGTTTCCTGGTTGTGCGGTTGGCGGAAGAAGGTATGCACATGGGCGGCGACAATCGGGCCGACATCGTTAACCGCTTCCAGCGCTTCCAACTCTGCGGCTTGAATGGCGTCTAAAGTACCAAGGTGATTGGCTAGGTTGGCGGCCGTGGCCTCGCCTACTTCACGAATGCCTAGGGCATAGATAAAGCGTGCCAAGGTGGTCGACTTAGCGGTTTCAAGCGCGTTGACCAAGTTGGTAGCTGATTTCTCGCCCATACGCGGCAGGCTTTGTAACTGCTCGACGGTTAAATGAAACAGCGCCGCCGGGGTTTCCACCCAGTCTAGATCGACCAACTGCACGATCAACTTTTCACCCAGGCCGTCAATATCCAGCGCTTTGCGGCTAGCGAAGTGCTTAAGCACCTCTTTACGCTGCGCGGCACAATAAAGGCCGCCGGAACAGCGCGCCACCGCTTCGCCTTCAAGGCGCTCGATATCCGAACCGCACACTGGGCAGTGTTCAGGGAAAATAATCGCCTTTGCATCTGCGGGGCGCAGCTCGGTGTGCACGCTCACCACTTGGGGGATTACATCGCCGGCCCGGCGAATCGAGACTGTATCGCCGATCATGACGTCCAGGCGTTTAATCTCATCGGCGTTGTGCAGCGTGGCGTTGGAAACCGTCACGCCTGCTACGGTCACCGGTTGAAGACGCGCCACGGGGGTAATCGCCCCGGTACGGCCAACCTGGAACTCCACATCGTTAAGCGTAGTGATCTCTTCCTGGGCAGGGAACTTGAACGCCACCGCCCAGCGCGGCGCGCGGGCGACAAAGCCAAGCTCTCGCTGGTAGCGCAGATCGTTCACCTTGATCACTACGCCATCGATATCGAACCCTAAACCGTCACGCTTTTCGCCTAGCTGCTCGCAGTAGTCGGCAACAGCCTGGGGGCCTTTGACTATCTGCAGCTCTGAACTGGCACGAAACCCTAGTGTGGATAACCGCGCCATTAATTCGTTGTGAGCCGTATCGCCAAGATCCGGTTCCAAGCGTGCAGCTTGGTAGGCGTAAAACTCCAGCGGACGCTTAGCCGTAATGCGCGGGTCGAGCTGACGCAGGCTGCCCGCCGCTGCGTTACGCGGGTTGGCAAAGACCTTGCTGTCTTCTTGCCGAGCTCGCTCGTTCAGCGCCTCAAAGCCAGCGTGGCGCATAATCACCTCGCCACGGACTTCCAGCAGCGCGGGTACGTTTTTGCCCATCAGCTTTAACGGCACCGAACGCAATGTGCGCAGGTTTGAGGTAATGCCTTCCCCGGTGCGGCCATCGCCTCGGGTCGCTCCGCTTACCAGTACGCCCTGCTCATAGACTAGCGAGACGGCGGCACCATCCAGCTTTGGCTCGCAGGTAAACTCAACGTCGTCTGCGCTGCATTCAAGGCGCTCGGCCACCCGCTCGGCAAAGGCGTGAATATCGTCACGACTAAAGGCGTTATCCAGCGACAACATGGGGATCGCGTGGGCCACCGAAGGAAAGCCGTCCGCAGGGGCAGCGCCAACGCGCTGGGTCGGCGAATCGGTGGTCACCAGCTCTGGATGTTCGCTCTCCAACTGCTGTAGGCGCTGAAATTTGCGATCGTAATCGGCATCCGTGAGCGTCGGTTCATCGAGCACGTAGTAGCGGTAGTTGGCCTCGTCCAGGGCGGCCCGCAGTTGGGTAATCTCTTCCAGAGATTGAGAATCAGACTGACTCATTAGGATGGGTTCCAGTACTAGCTAAAAGCGGCAGCGAAAATGCAAAAGTTAAATTTAAAAAAGCTAAGTTTCAAAAACATAAAAATGACAAAACGTCAGCGTATTGAACAGAAACACCCGCCTTCTGGCAAGAAGGCGGGTGTTCGCGGCAAGTGCTGCTTCGTCGGTTAGTGGGCGACGATTAGCGCGCTTGCATCTGACGGTGCAGCCTATGGCGACGCTCAAACTCACGCACTCGCTGGCGGGCGAATTCGATCGTCTGGGCGGTCATCACACTACGGTTTTCGTCTTTCAGCTCACCGCCCATATGGCGTACCACGACCATGGCGGTTTCTACCATCGCTTCAAAGGCAGCGGCGCTATCAATTGCGCCAGGCAGCGGCATCAGCAGCGTGATACCCGGCGTCATAAACTCACCCATCTCTTCAATGGGGAAAGTACCCGGCTTAACCACATTAACCATCGAAAACTGCAGTTCGCTGTCGTCGCTCTCGGTTTCAAAACGATGGAAAACGCCCATCTCACTGCTGTAGCGCAAACCGCACACCATCATCAGCTCAAGCAGCTTGGTGCCATCGAAGCCTTCTGGATCACGGGAAAGAACGCTAATCACCACGACTTCTTCGGCATTGGTCAGCGTTTCTTTGGCGTGTTCACCACTAACATCGTGGCGTAAGGCTTTTTCAAGCGTTGGATGTACGCGGACTCGCTCATTCACTTCACGCTCACCTTCAGCCTCGAAGCTGTCTGCAAAATCCTCTTCGTGGACTGCATACTCACTGTTTTCGTAGCGACGCGCTTCTTCCTCTGCAGCACGTTGCTGAGCGGCAAGCCTATCTGCAGCCGCCGCACTAGCCGCTGCTTCTTCACGGGCTTGGGCCTGCTCTTGGGCGAGACGCGCACGCTCTGCATCGGCGGCTTCTTTGGCTTCACGCTTTTGCTCTGCTTCCAGTGCTTTACGCTCAGCCTTCTGTTTGGCCAAGGCTTTATCACGCACTGCTTTCTCGGCTTTTTTACGCTGTTTCTCTTTACGCCGTGCAATTAGACGACGCTTCAGCGAGCGTCCCATGCCTTCAAAGTCGACTAGGCGATATTCATCAACTTCGTCATCATCCAACTCGTCGTATTCACCCACTGTGTCAGAGCGCAACTGGCGCCGCTTAGGCGAGTGCTCATTGGCGTGCTTAGCAAACACGGCGTCTTCTGGCTCCGCCCGCAGTACAGGTTCTTGCTCAGTCTTTTTCTCAGCTATTTGCTCAGATTCTGGTTCATATTCAGGCTCAGAGCGGAGCGGTGCCGACATTTCAGTGTCTGCTTCACTGGCAGAAAGCGAGATGGCGTCAGAGGCCGCTGTTCGAGTTGCTTCAGCTTCAGCCGCCGAAGCATTGGGCGTCGCAGCATTAGTCGTCGCAACATTGGGCGTCGCAACAGAGTAAGCAGGCTGCTGAGGTACAGCTTCCTTGACTTGCGACGTCTCAATTGGCGAAGCGTCGGTCATTGAGATACTGGGCTCGCGACGCTCGTGTTCTGTCGGCGCATTATTGGCAGCATATGAAGCCGCGGCAGAAGTCACTGGCTGCTCTGGCTTAGTAGCTACGCTGGGATAAACCGCTGCGCTGGGCGCTGGTTTCGCAATTGATGCCGCTTTATCTAGTTTGCTTGCCTTATCTGCTTTTCGCTTGGCCGCTTTAGCAGAGGCTGAACGTCTAAACTCGGAAAGCACCCTAGAGGGCCCTGGATGCTCTTGACGTTCTAACTTTGGTTTATTACCTAAGCCACTATAGTCAGCGGGCTTAACAACTCGCGCACCGCCATTAGGAAGTTCCCAATTGATCTCCGCGGCTTTAGCAGCCTCATCGGGATCATCGAGCGAACTGCCGGAAAGATCTTTCTCCGCCTGATCCAGACGGGGTACGCGTCGCTGACGTTGAAGTCTCCGCACACCGTCAATAACGATGAGCGATACCAACGCCAGCCCTAAAATGATTAGCCACTCTCTTAGTTCCATGTCGAACGTTCCATGGTCGTCTTGCCGGTTGCTAAGGCACTGGGTCTAAAAAGGCATGCCTGAATTTGGATAACTGTAACTGCTATTTGATAAGTACTTGTCACCAAGCATAGCGCGATTGTGGTGAAAATGGCCAATTTTTGCTGTATTTAACGCGATTTTCACGTTTTGGCAAAATTTTGACACTGTTTGAGGCGAAGCAGTTCGACCTTAACTTCAAACAAAAGTGCCACAATCATTTGCTCTAACATCTATGATTAGCTTTATAAAGGAATCCTAGAAGCAAGAAAAGCCGTTTTGACAGCCGTCTCACCCTTCAGTGTATATTCTCTCTATAAGCCGTTTAACCATCTCAAGCGCGCTATTAGTAGGGGTAATATAGTTAA
The DNA here is from genome assembly GCF_018612805.1 of Halomonas sp. ISL-56. Lineage (NCBI taxonomy): Bacteria > Pseudomonadati > Pseudomonadota > Gammaproteobacteria > Oceanospirillales > Halomonadaceae > Halomonas > Halomonas sp. ISL-56. The sequence continues at coordinate 190,840 of NZ_JAGGRO010000005.1, forward strand.
GTTGAGCGCTTTAGGACATTTTTTTACGCATTTAGCCAATAAAAGATTACCCACTTGGCGTTTGTCTCTCCCGCTTTGTCGCTCGAAATAGATTATTCAGGACTCACTCACAACACTTTCTTAGTTTTGCTTTAATCAACTAACGCCGCTGCCTCTTCAATACCCACCGAGACTAAACGCGAAACGCCTGGCTCCTGCATGGTGACCCCCATCAAACGCTCGGCGGCTTCCATGGCGATCTTGTTGTGGGTGATATAGATAAACTGAACGTTTTCAGACATTTCCTTCACTAGCCTAGCGTAACGTCCGACGTTGGCGTCATCCAGCGGCGCATCCACTTCATCCAGCATACAGAACGGCGCGGGGTTAAGCTGAAAGATCGCAAATACCAGCGACAGCGCAGTCAGCGCCTTCTCGCCGCCCGAAAGTAGATGAATTGTGCTGTTCTTTTTACCCGGCGGGCGAGCCATTATCGCCACGCCGGTTTCTAAGAGATCATCACCAGTGAGCGTTAGCCATGCAGCACCGCCGCCGAATACGCGTGGGAAAAGGGTTTGTAGCCCGGTATTCACCTGCTCAAAGGTTTCCCGAAAACGCACGCGGGTCTCCTGGTCGATTCGTTTGATCGCCCTTTCGAGGGTTTCCAGCGCCTCGGTCAACTCGGCGTGCTGGGCCTCCAAGTAATTACGCCGTTCGGCCTGCTGATCGTACTCCTCAATGGCGGCCAGGTTGATCGCCCCCAAACGACGGATTTTATCCGTGGTGCCTTCCAAGAGTTCTTGCCAACGGGTTTCCGTCGCTTCCTGGGGCAGTTGCTCGGTAAGCGTTTCAACGTTATGACCTAATTCCGCCAGTTGCTCATCCTGGGTGGCTGCTTTGAGCGCTAGCGCCTGGGCATCCATACGCCGCTGCTGTAACTGCTCGCGGCTCTGTTCCAGGTTGCGCTCGTGCTGTTGGCGGGCCAGTTCATCATTGCGCAGCTGCTCTGCCAGCCCCTGAGCCTGCTGTTTAGTGGCGTTTAAGCGTCCTTCCTGCTGCTCGCGCTGGTGAAGCAGTTCTTCGAGCTCTTCTCCTGCCAGTTCATCGGGCTCAATCAACATCTCCCGCGACTCTTCCAGCTCGGCAATCCGCAGCGCTAGGCGCTCTTCAGAGTCGCTGGAGCGCGCCTGCTGGGAGCGCAGGCTATCGCGCTCGGCACTTAAACGTTCGCGTTCAAGTGCCAACGCCTGCTGCTGCGCTTTGAGTGGAGCATGCTGCTGAGTGAGTTGTTCTCGCGCTTCGCGTTGCTGGTTGCGCTGCTCGGCGCTGGCTTCCCGCGCTTGCGCTGCACGTTCCAACTGTTCCATCGCCACGTCCCAGCGGGCGCGCTGCTCGTCGATGGTAAGCGCTAACTCTGCTTCATCCTCTTGCAACTGGGCAAGTTCAGCATCGAGCTCAGTGGCGCGACTTTCTAGATGTTCCAAGCGCTGGGCTAAACTGCGCTCTTTCACCGCCAGCCGTTGCAGGGTGGTAGCGTGGGCACGCTCCTGTTCGGCCTGCTGCTCGCGGGTCTGCTCCAGTGTTTCAATCGTCTCACTGGCAGCCTCACACTGCTCTTCCGCCAGCGCCAGCGCCTGTTCTTCACTTTCGCGCTGAGTGGTCAGTTCGGCGTAGCGGCGACGGGTTAGAAGTAGCCCATCGATACCTTCGCCGTTGGCCTGCTGGCTCAGCCAACCGCGGCCTAACCAAACCCCATCCTGGCTCACGACGCTTTCGCCAGGGGCCAGGTGCGCGACCTGCTGCTTCGCCTCTTCAGCGGTTTGCGTATAGTGAATGCTTGCTAACCATTCGCCCAGCGCCCCTGCGTTTTTTACCAAGCCATCCAGCCGCTGCCCTGATGCTGAGGCGGCAGGCGACGTTTGATCGATCAACCGCCAGTCCGTGGCTAACGCCTCGGGCAAAGCAGCCAGCTGCTCGCGCGCCACCAGACGGGCATTGAGCCAGGGCGCCAGCAGCCAGGACACCAGCGTTTCCCAGCCGGGCGCTACCTGGAGCACTTCCCCAAGCTGAGGCGCATCCGCCAAGCCATGCGCTTCCAGCGTCGTGCCAATGGCCGGATCGTGATCGGCTAAGGCGGCGTCCATTAATGCTTGCAGCGAAGCCAGCTCGCCCTGGCGTTGGCTGAGTTCGGCGCGCTGTTGATCCCGTGCCTGAGTTGCCTGCTGGTAAGCCGCTTTGGCATCGCCGTAGCGCTGCTGCCACTGGTCGCGTTGGGTCTGAAAACCTTCCGCCTGCTGCTGGGCATCGGCTAACTGCGCCTCACACACGGCGTGCTCTTCACGTAGCGCGGTAAGGTCGGCGACCTCGCTGCGCTGCTGGCGACGGCGCTGGTTTTCCGCCTGCAGGCGCGCAATACGTTGTTCAAGGTCGCGCAGTTGATCCTGGCTGCGATCTGCATCGCGGCTGGCATCTCGCCAGCGGGTTTCGGCATCGGCCCACTGCTGTTCGGCGGCTTCCAGTGCAGGAGAGGCGTCGGCCAACGCCTGTTCCAGGCTTTCAAGCTGCTCTTCCAGCGCTTCGTGTTCCGGGAGCAGATCGTCAAAGCGCTCGTCAATGGCGGCTAAACGTGCCTGATCGCCTTCACTGACCCGGCGCTGCTCGTCTAACTCGCGCCGCGCCGTGGCGATATCACTGGCCAACTGAGTTTCACGGCTACGCCGGTGGGCCTGATCCTGCTCTAAACGCGCAATCCGCGTGGTAGTTTCAAAGAACTGCTGCTGGTGGCGGTCGAGCACTTCAGAAAGTTCGTCGTGTTGTTCGCGAGCTTGCTCCAGACGGGTTTCGCACTGGCGTACGCCGAAGACATCTTTTTCAACGGCTATTTCCAATTCGCGGACACGGCTTTCTTGATGCGACTGCTCGGCACGCAGGGCGCGCCCACGCAATAGCGCCAGCTCACCCTTAAGTCGATACTCCTGCTCTTTCAGATCTTGGTAGCGCTTGGCGGCTTCGGCCTGACGCTTGAGGCGCTCTAGCTGTTTATCCAGCTCTTCGCGTATATCGTCAAGGCGTTCCAGGTTTTCCTGGGTGCGCCGCATGCGGTTTTCGGTTTCCCGGCGGCGCTCCTTGTATTTGGAGATCCCCGCGGCCTCTTCAAGCGTTGAGCGCAGGTCGTCGGGGCGGGCTTCGATCAGCCGCGAGATCATGCCCTGACCGATAATCGCGTAGGAGCGCGGCCCAAGGCCGGTACCCATAAACAGGTCGGCGATATCGCGGCGACGGCACTTCTGACCGTTAAAGAAATAGTTGGACTGTCCGTCCCGGGTGACCAAGCGCCTTACGGCAATTTCCGCATACTGGGCATAGACACCGCCCATACCGCCATCGCGATTATCGAATTTGAGCTCTATAGAGGCTTGGCTAATCGGTTTACGGCCGGTGGAGCCGTTAAAAATAACGTCGGCCATGGATTCGCCGCGCAGGGTTTTGGCGGAGGACTCCCCCATTACCCAGCGCACGGCGTCAATAATATTGGATTTTCCACAGCCATTAGGACCCACAATGGCGGTCATATTGCCATCAAAGGGCACCGTGACGGGATCCACAAAGGACTTGAACCCGACTAAGCGAATCGACGTTAAGCGCATACCGAGGCGACGTTCCCGTTGCGGTTATTCAAAAACACGGTTAATCACCACTTCAACCGCTTCACCTTCGTCGATCGGCCCTACGCTGACGCTCTCAAGGTCACCAAACAGATCCCCAGGCTGGGGCGTCGCCTGGCCGGAGGGAGAAACGCGTACCACCAAGCGCGCTTCACGTACCTGGGAGATCTGCGCCTGGGGCGACATAGCAGCGCTGTCGTCTAGGGTCACCGTCATGGGCAGCTCAGATACCTGCGCACGCACCACGGCAAGCGGCGGCAACTCGCCCTCAAGATCGCGGGCAGTGATAAACACCGTGTCGTTAACGCCAACGCGCCCGGCGAGTTCTTCGTCTAATGCAACGCGAACTCGAATGCCATTGCCCTCGGCAATGGCCTCTTCAGGTTCTATGCCCATACGTTCCTGAGCCACACGAATACCCTCGCGTAGCGAGGCAACCGTGTTGGGATCTTCGATATTGGCAATCGCTCGGCGCCAGTGATCAATGGCCTGTTGGTAATCGCCGTTATCAAAGGCGTTAACTCCCAGTAGGCCTAACACCGTGGGCTGGCGGGGATCCTGTTCCAGCGTCTCATCGACCAGTGCCTGCACTTCGTCGGTAAGCTCGCGTTCGGCCATAAAGAAACGAATTTGCGCCAACTGAGCGAGCAGCGGCGGAATGCGCCCTTCAATCTCAATCAAACGCTCCAGGGCGTTCACGGCCTTGGGCATTTGCCCGGTTTCGCGGTAGAGCGGAAACAGTGTGCTCCACACATTGGGATTATCCGGCTGGCGCTCGGCCTGCTCCTCCATGCGTTCGATATACATGGCGAGCGATCCTTCAGGGTCGTTCTGCACTTCTTGTTGCACGGCCAGTAGCACCAGGTCGCCCTCAGCGCCCTTGTGCTGGTACCAAATGACGCTTACGGCCACCACAGCGACCATGACCAGTGGCACGACAATTCGGCCGGCGCTGGCTGTTTTTAACGGCCGACGCTCGCGAAATGCGGTGTCTTCCAGCAGGCTACGCTCAAGCTCGAGGCGGTCTTCTTCAAAACGTGCGGCATCAATATCACCGCGCTCCTGGGCCGCTTCCAAGGACGCCAGACGGCGCTTAAAAATCGCTACGTTCTGCTCCGCGGAGGTGTCGTTGGCTTCAAAATCGCGCTGCTGGTCATGCAGTGCACGCGCGTTTCTTAGCGGCGACACCAGCAGCCACAGCGCGGGAACCAGTAAAACGGCAATCGCAATCCAGAGCAGCGTCATGAAGACCTCTTACGGTTAGTCAGCGCTTCTATACGCTGGCGCTCTTCGGGGCTCAACGCTTTAGCAGAGGCGTTGCGGCGGGCACGGATCATCAGTACGACCACAACAGCGCCCAGCAATACCAGGCCGATGGGCAGGCCCCAAAGCAGATAGGTGCGGCTCTCTAAACGCGGGTTGTAGAGAATATATTCGCCAAACCGCTGCACCATGTGATTGATGATTTCGATATCCGACTGGCCGTCTTGCAGCAGTTGATAAACGCGGTCGCGCATATCGGCTGAAATAGGGGCGTCGGAGTCATTGATCGCTTGGTTCTCACACAGCGGGCAGCGCATGGAGGCGGTCAAGTCGTGATAACGCTTCTCCGTGACCGGGTCGTCAAATTCACGTAGTTCAATGCCGCCCGCCATTACGCCAAACGCCATGACTAGCAGTAGTAGCGCTGTTAGGGTTCGCATTAGCGCCATTTTTCCACCTCCGGCAGAATCCGCTCGCGCACGTCTTGGGGCGACACGTAGCCTTTATGGTGATAGCGAATCACCCCGTCGGCGTCGACCAGGAAAGTTTCCGGCGCACCGTAGACGCCGAGATCAAAGCCTAGCTCACCTTCTGGGTCGAAAATATTCACCTCAAACGGGTCGCCAAATTCGCTGAGAAACTGCATGCCCTTCTCACGGGTATCGCGGTAGTTAACCCCAATCATGCGAATGCCGTGGTCAGCCAGCTCCAGCAACTGCGGCATCTCCTGCTTACAGGCGGGGCACCATTCGCCCCATACGTTTACCAGGGTCACTTCACCCTCTAACAGCGTTTGGTCGACGCGGCGATTCTCATCACGTAGCGTGGCGGCTTCAAAGGGCGGGAACTCCCGCGCCATCAGCGCTGAATCACGCTGGGAAGGATCCAGCGAAAGGCCCTGGTAAAAGAACAGTGCCAGACCTAAAAAACAGAGCGGCAGCAGTAATAACAGCAGTCGTCGCTTCATGCCACTGCCTCCCGCGCGCTATCGCCCTTGCTGGTCATATTGGGCGCTTCACGGGTTACCGTGGCGCGCCGATAGCGCTTGTCGAGCACCGCCAGCACACCGCCGAACGCCATCAGCAGCGCACCTAGCCACAGCCAGCGAACAAATGGCTTGTACTGCACTCGCATCGCCCAACTGCCATCGCCAAGGTTTTCCCCCATGGCTACATAGAGGTCGCGGAACAGCCCTGGGCGCAGCGCTACTTGGGTCATTGGCATACCGGTGGCCAAGTAAAGGCGTTTTTCAGGTCGCATGGTAAAGCTGCGGCCTGACTCGCCCCGCTGAACCTGAATGATCGAGGTGTCAGCCAGGAAGTTAGCCCCGCGACGCTCGGTCAACTCGGTCATGGTGAACTGATAACCGGCTACTTCGACCGTGGTGCCCGGCGACATACGCACATTGCGTTCAATGTTGTAGTTGGATACCACGGCAACACCGACGATAGTGACCGCAACGCCGACGTGACCCAACACCATGCCCCAGTAAGCCAGGGAGAGCTTGCGGACACCGGCAACAAACGAGCTGGCGTGGCGGGTTTTGTCGAACACATCACGCACCATGGGCAGCACAATCCAGAGTGCAGCGACAATGCCCAAGGAGACAAATAGGTTCCACTCTCCGCGATACAGTAGTGGCATCAATATGCCCAGCACCAGGGCAGCGACGCCTGCCAGCCACAGTTTACGGATCAGATCCCGCGCCGCCATGCTTTTCCAGCGCGTTACCGAGCCTAGCCCCATAAAGATGCACATCACCACGGTGAGCGGCACAAACAGGGCATTAAAATAAGGCGGGCCTACGCTGATTTTCCCCAACCCCAGAGAGTCCAAGATGAGCGGATAGACGGTGCCCAGCAGCACGGTGACGGTCATGATCACCAGGAAGATATTATTGACCAGCAGCAGCGCATCCCGGGAAAGCCAGTTAAAGCCGACTTTATGGCTTACCCGCGGTGCGCGTAGGGCAAATACCAGCAGCGACAGCGTTACCGTAATGGCCAGTAGCATCAAAATAAAGAAACCGCGGGCAGGATCGTTGGCAAACGCGTGTACCGAGGTCAGCACCCCAGAGCGCACCAGGAAAGTACCCATCAGCGATAGCGAAAAGGTCGAGATCGCCAACAGTACGGTCCAGCTTTTAAACGAACCACGCTTCTCGGTGACCGCCAGCGAATGCACTAGCGCGGTTCCCGTCAGCCAGGGCAGTAGCGAGGCGTTTTCGACCGGATCCCAGAACCACCAGCCTCCCCAGCCAAGCTCGTAATAGGCCCACCAGCTGCCCAACGCAATACCCACGGTTAGAAACGCCCAGGCCAGATTTGTCCAGGGCCGTGCCCAGCGCGTCCAGGCCGCATCTAAACGCCCGCCCATTAGCGCGGCAATAGCGAAGGCAAAGACCACGGAAAAGCCCACATAGCCCATGTAAAGCATCGGCGGATGCACGATCAACCCGAAGTCTTGCAGCAGTGGGTTAAGGTCGGCGCCATCCTGAGGCATGTCGGGCAGCAGCCGCTCGAAGGGGTTCGATGTGATCAGAATAAACAGCAAGAAACCGACGCAGACCATGCCCATCACGCCCATCACGCGCGCGACCATATCCCGCGGTAAGTTGCCGGTGAACAGGCTAGCCGCAAAGCCCCAGCCCGCGAGCATAAAGCTCCATAGCAGCACCGACCCTTCGTGGTTGCCCCACACGGCGCTGAACTTGTAGTACCAGGGCAGCAGAGAATTGGAGTTGTTGGCCACATTGGCCACGCTAAAGTCGTCGAGCATGTAGCTGGCGGTCAAACAGGCGTAGGCAATAGCAATAAATACAAACTGCCCCACCGCCATGGGTTGACCGTAGGCCATCCATAGTGGTCGCCTTGTCGCCGCACCGGCCAACGGCATCACCGCCTGCACCATCGCCATCAGCAGCGCGATGATAAGAGCAAAGTGGCCAATTTCAGGGATCAGTTTAATAAGCATGAGTGCTCCGCATAAGGCTTTGTTGCCAACCCTGGATGACGAAAACTAGTATTCGCTTGCCTGGGGTACGCCTTCTTCGTCCAGGCGTTTGCCCACCTCAGCGGCTTTGGCTTGGTAGTCGGCCGGCGAGTAGCCCGCTTCTTCTAGCGCCTGAGCGACTTCTGGGGGCATATAGTTCTCGTCATGACGGGCGAGCACTTTGTCGGCATACAAACGACCATCCGCCTGAAGTTCACCCACTACCACCACGCCTTGGCCTTCACGGAACAGATCAGGCAGGATCCCGCTGTAGTAGACCTCCAGGTCATCGACGTAATCGGTGACGGTAAATTCGACGTCCAGGCTCTCTGGGTCACGGGAAACCGACCCCTCTTTGACCATGCCGCCGGCGCGAATCTGCCGCTCCATGGGCGCATCGCCCTGGGCGATCTGCACCGGGCTAAAAAACAGATTAATGTTCGCACGTAGCGCGTATAGGGTTAGTCCCACGGCAATCGCTGCCAACGACACAAGGCCCAGAATAACAAACAGTTTCTGTTTACGTTTAGGCGTCATTGGGCACTCCCCCTCGCTCTGTTTTCGCGTCTTGCGCGACGCTTTAAGCCTTTCAGCAGTTGGCGTTGCTCTGCACGTGCATGCCAAACGATGGCGAGCAACAGCAGCGCGGTAACGCCCCATGCAGACCATACATAAGGCGCGTGGCCACCCATGGCGAGAAATTCGGAAAATGAGGTAAATGCCATTAGCGGGCCTCCTCTGCCTCTACGTTCACCACCTGGCCGTTAACCAGATCCTGTACCCAGCGCTTGTTAGCTTCACGGCGCAGAATCTCACTGCGCGTGCGCATCAACGTTAAGGCGATAAAAAAACTGTAAAAACCCAGCACCATAATCACCAGCGGCAACCACATCTCGGTCGGCATGGTCGGGCGCGACGTCAGGGTAAAAGAAGCGGGCTGGTGTAGGGTGTACCACCAATCCACCGAATATTTGATAATGGGAATATTAATCACCCCCACCATGGCTAGCACCGAGGCAGCCCGTGAGGCGCTATCGCGGCTGGTGAACGCGCCACGTAGAGCAATCACGCCCAAATACAAAAACAGCAGTATCAGCATGGAGGTCAGTCGGGCATCCCACATCCACCAGGTTCCCCAGGTGGGCACGCCCCACACGGCGCCAGAGAAAAGCGCTACAAAGGTCATAGCTGCGCCAAGAGGAGCCATCACCGCGGCTGCCATATCAGCCACTTTGATTTTCCAGACCATAAACACCAGTCCAGATACCGCCATGGCGATAAAAATGGATTGGGCTAAAAAGGCTGCTGGCACATGAACGTAAATAATCCGGAAACTATTACCTTGCTGATAATCCGCCGGAGCAAACGCCAGCCCCCACAGCGAGCCAACAACCAATAACAGTACCGCCGCTGCCCAGAACCAGGGCTGCAGCTTGGCGCTAATGGTGTAGAACCACTTGGGTGATCCCAGTTTATGTATAAAGGCCCACATAGCGTGTCCTGTCCTTAACCGTTGATACTGATACGCAGCGATGCGGCAATCGCCCACGGCGCCAACATGAGTGAGGCGGCGAGCAGCGCGCCCAGGATAGCCAGATGGGCAGCGACGCCGTCTCCGAAAATGGCCGCCTGCACCGCGCCGGCGCCAAAAATAAGCACCGGGATATACAGCGGTAGCACCAGCAGCGAGAGCAGCACCCCACCCCGCGCCAAGCCGACGGTTAACGCCGCCCCAATCGCGCCAATCAAACTCAAGCTGGCCGTGCCCAGAGCAAGCGACAGCGCCAGCACGGCGTAGCTACCCGCGGGCAGCGCCAGCATAATACCCAATATCGGCGCCATCAGCGCCAACGGTAGGCCTGTCAGCAGCCAATGCACGGCCACTTTGGCTAAACTCAGCGCGGCTAACGGCTGCGGCGCCAATAGCAGTTGCTCCAGACTGCCATCGTCATAATCGCTACGAAACAGGCTGTCTAATGAAAGCAGCGCGGCTAACAGCGCCGCTACCCACAGCAAACCTGGAGCAATTACTGCTAACAGCTCAGGGTCGGGCGAAATCGCGATCGGAAACAGCGTGATCACCAGAGCGAAAAACACCAGCGGATTGAGCACTTCGCCACGGCGTCTCAGCAACAGCGTTAAGTCACGCACGAGCGTGGCCTTCACTGCGATCATCAAGCCACCTTTATGCTCACGCAGTGGCACTGCTAGCACCTGCGAAGTGGTATCTGAACCTTGTGAAGAGCTGTGTACAGAGCTGTGCAACCCTTTCTCCTTTACCCCAGGGATATTCGTCTCAACAACGGTGAGGCGGTTAATTCATGGTGTGTCGTTACCAGCACGCACCCCCCTGCTTGAGCGTGGGCAACAAGCTGCCTTTCTAGCTCAGCGACGCCGTGGCGATCTATCGCGGTAAAAGGTTCATCCAACACCCAGAGAGACCGTGGCGTTAGCGTCAAGCGTGCCAGCGCCACGCGACGCTGTTGGCCTGCAGAAAGTTGCCCCGCAGTCACATCTTCAAAACCTGCCAGGCCAACCCGCTCAAGGGCATCCAGGCGCTGTCCCTCATTACCGTTTTCCCCGCTTAGGGCCTGATACCATGCCAGGTTTTCTAATGGGGAAAGCCCTAACTTAATGCCAGGGGCGTGCCCTAAATAGAGCAAGTTAGCGAGGAAATGTTCACGCGCCTCTTTCATCGCAGCGCCATTCCAAAAGAGCTCGCCCTGATAGTCACTGAGCTGCCCGGAGAGGATTTTTAGCAGGCTGGTTTTACCACTGCCATTAGGGCCCTCAATACGCACAACTTCACCACTGCAAATATCCAGATCCAAGCCTTCAAATAGCCAACGATCATCGCGTTCACAGGCAAGCTGTCGGGCTTGTAGACACAGGCTCAAGCGTCTCTCCAGGCATATTGATTTCGCGTCGAACTCTACACGTAAAGCCCCTTTCTCGCCACTCACACAATGCGGCGCTGGGTCGCAGCGTGATCTCCATCAAGGAGTGTTAAGACTAATTACTGCTAGCACTGTATGCAAAAACAGGTCTACAATGAAAACCACTGTATGAAAGAACATGCAATGGAGATTTCCTCATGACTCTATCGATGGCAGCACCTACCGCTCCGTTCGGCCGTAGACAACCTGCACCACGTCCATACGCGATGGCGCCTAGCGTTACCCGACGTAATACCTATGCGCTCAAAGTGCGCGGCAATGCATTGTGTGATTGCAACTTATTCGATGGCGATGTCATTATTATCCGGCGCTATCAACACGATACCCAGACAGAAACAGCCGTTGCCGAAATTAACCAGCAAACAATCGCCTTGAAGCAGCTCTCGATCAGCCGCTTTGGCGTAGAGCTATGGCCAGAGGATACTCAGCAGCCAGCGCTTTTTTTGCATAACCGGGATATTCAGGTGCTCGGCATGGTAATGGGTGTGAAAAGTGAGACTACCTTCACGGAGCATTAATGCGCTATCGGGTTCCCGAGTTACCCCCTACATCATGGCATACGGCTGACACCGAAGTAGAAAAGAGCCAATTTATCACCTGGGTCTGCTACGCCCCAGATATCCAGGCATTCACTAACCTGCTGAATGCTGCAAAAACCGCGCACCCTAATGCCAGCCACCACTGCACTGCCTATATTGCCGGGCCACCTGGCGAGCAAAACCTGATTGGCTTTTCCGATGATGGCGAGCCAGGCGGCACCGCTGGCCGTCCCATGTATCAGGTTCTCCAAGGTAGTCAACTTGGCCAGATCGGCTGTGTGGTCATTCGTTATTTTGGCGGCACCAAGCTGGGTACCGGAGGCTTAGCCCGCGCCTACGCCCAGGCGGTTAGCCATGCCCTAGAGACGCTACCTACCCGTGAAGTAGTCGAGCGAGACACCTATACCCTGCGACTCACCTTTGCCAATGAAGCGATTGCCCGCGCCTGGTGCGCAGAGCGCGATATCCCTATTGAGCAAGCCGATTACGATGGCGATGGTGTGCGCCTAACCATTGGCTGGCCACGGGACTGCCCACTTGACCTTGCCCCACTAGAAAACCGCTTAAAGAGTGCTATCGACATTCTCACTGACTAGATAGCCCATCGAAACAGCCCATCGAAACAGTCCATCGAAACAGTCCATCGAAATAGCCCACCCATAAAAAAACGCGACATACCGAACGTATCAGCATGCCGCGTTCTGTCATTCACTATTAACAACCCGTTTTTAAATCCAGCTATTAAAACCAGTTTTGAACGGTTAACCCAAGTATTTAATCATCACCCCAGCAGCTACCGCCGAACCAATGACCCCTGCCACATTGGGCCCCATGGCGTGCATCAGCAGGAAATTATGTGGGTTTGCCTCGAGCCCCACCTTGTTGGCCACGCGCGCGGCCATCGGCACAGCGGACACCCCCGCAGCGCCGATCAAAGGGTTGATGGGCATTTTGCTGACTAAGTTCATTAACTTGGCCATCAATACCCCGGCGGCCGTACCAATGCCAAAGGCGACAATCCCCAAACCTAATATCCCCAGGGTCTCAAACGACAGGAAGCTATCGGCCATTAGCTTTGAACCTACCGATAGACCTAGGATAATCGTGACAATATTGATCAGGGCATTTTGCGCGGTATCCGACAAGCGCTCTACCACACCGCACTCACGCATCAGATTACCGAAGCAGAACATGCCCAGCAGCGGTGCCGCATCGGGCAGAAACAGCGCCACTAGAATCAACAGCACCAGCGGGAAGACCACTTTCTCCAGCTTGGAGACCGGCCGCAGCTGGGTCATCTTGATCTCACGCTCTTTCTGGGTGGTCAACAGACGCATAATCGGCGGCTGAATCAGAGGCACCAACGCCATATAAGCGTAGGCAGCCACGGCGATAGCCCCCAGCAGCTCCGGCGCCAGCACGCTGGATACGTAGATAGAGGTCGGGCCATCGGCACCGCCAATAATACCGATGGCGGCGGCCTGATTAAGCGAGAAGTCCATGATCCCCATCGAGCTTAGCACCACAGCGCCAAACAGGGTGGCAAAAATACCAAACTGAGCGGCCGCACCTAAAAATAGCGTGCGCGGGTTGGCCAACAGCGGGCCGAAGTCGGTCATGGCGCCTACGCCCATAAAGATAATCAGCGGAGCAATACCCGAGGCAATCGCGACATTGTAGAAGCTATAGAGCATGCCATCGCCGTAGCCAACGCCCACGGCAATATCACGCGCAGCGCGCAGTTGGTCGGGGGCCGCAGCATCGTGTGCGATGGCGTGCAACGACTCCCGCCAAACGTCTGCGTTCGATAGCGGATCAAGGCTTGCACCCAGCGCCGCCGCCATCTGCTGCAGTACCGCAGGCTTGGCCACCTCAATGGCCTGGTCTAGCGCTGAAATGGCCAGCCCAGCCTCAGGAATATTGGCGAGAATGCCGCCAAAACCAATCGGCACCAGCAGCAGCGGTTCAAACTTCTTATAGATCGCCAAGTAGAGCAGCAGTAGCCCCACTACCATCATGACCGCCTGGCCAAGCTCAAGGTTATACAGCCCAGAGCCTTCCCATAACGTTACTAATTTATCCATTACTTTTTATCCATTACCGGGGGCCCTTAGAGCTCGATCAACGTGTCGCCTACGACAACGCTGTCGCCTTCGCTGACGTTAACCTTAGACACAGTGCCCGCGCTGCTGGCTCGCACTTCGGTTTCCATTTTCATCGCTTCAAGGATGATTACCACATCCCCTTCGGCGACTTTGTCGCCAGGGCGGACATTGACCTTGAAAATATTGCCCGCTAACGGCGCATCGATGCTGTCTCCACTACCTTCACCACTGCCTTCACCACCGGAAGCAGGCGATTGCTCTTTGGGTGCGTCAGTAGTGGCTACCGTTTGCTCTTGCACCTCGCCTAGCTCGCCACCTTCAGACACTTCCACCACAAAGGCTTTGCCGTTGAGCTTAACGGTATAGGTTTCAGGGCCGCTGCTAGCAACTGGCGCGCTGCTTTCCACCTTGGCAGGTGTCTTTTCAGCGCTTGCTTCAGCGGCTTGAGGGACAGGCTCAAAGGCATCAGGATTGTCGCGGTTTTTAAGAAACTTAAGACCAATCTGCGGAAACAGCGCATAGGTCAGCACATCATCCACTTCGCGCTTACCTTCGGCTAGACGAATGCCCTCAGTGCTGGCTTTGTCTTTCAGCTCAGCGGCCAGCTTGTCCATTTCTGGTGAAAGATTGTCTGCCGGGCGGCAGGTGATCGGTTCGCCACCTTCCAACACGCGCTTTTGCAGCTCGGCGTTGAAAGGCGCAGGCGCCGCGCCATATTCGCCCTTGAGCAATGCCTGAACTTCTTTGGAGATCGATTTGTAGCGCTCGCCCATCATCACGTTCATTACCGCCTGGGTGCCCACAATCTGCGAGGTGGGCGTCACCAGCGGGATAAAGCCAAGGTCTTCACGAACGCGAGGAATTTCGCTTAACACGTCGTCTAGCTTATCGCCTGCGCCCTGCTCCTTGAGCTGGCCTTCCATATTGGTCAGCATGCCACCCGGCACCTGGGCAATCAGGATGCGCGAATCAATACCGCGCAGCGAGCCTTCAAAAGCGGCGTATTTCTTGCGCACTTCGCGGAAGTAGCCGGCAATGTCTTCCAGCAGCTCAAGATCCAGACCGGTATCACGGCCGGTATCTTTCAACATTGCCACCACAGACTCGGTGGGGCTGTGGCCGTAGGTCATCGACATGGACGAAATCGAGGTATCAACATTATCAATACCCGCTTCCACTGCTTTCAAAATGGTCGAAGTAGAAAGACCAGTGGTGGCATGGCAATGCAGGTGCACCGGAATAGACAGCTCTTTTTTGAGCCGGGTGACCAAGTCGAACGCCGTGTAGGGCGTCAATAGCCCCGCCATATCCTTGATAGCCAATGAGTCTGCGCCTAAACCGGCAATCGTTTTGGCGAGATCAACCCAGCTATCCAGGGTATGTACCGGGCTCACGGTGTAAGAAATAGTGCCCTGGGCGTGGCCTTCCACGTTACGCACTGCCTGAATGGCGCGTTCGAGATTACGCGGATCGTTCATGGCATCAAAGACACGGAAGACGTCGACGCCATTGGTTTTCGCCCGCTCGACAAACTTATCGACAACGTCATCGGCATAGTGGCGGTAGCCCAGCAGGTTCTGCCCACGCAGTAGCATGGCCTGCGGGGTATTGGGCATAGCCTCTTTTAACGCGCGAATGCGCTCCCACGGATCTTCACCTAAATAACGTATGCAGGCGTCATAGGTTGCTCCACCCCAGGTTTCCAGCGACCAGTAGCCAACACGATCCAGCTTTTCGGCGATCGGCAGCATATCGTCCAGACGCATGCGCGTGGCAAACAGCGATTGATGGGCATCGCGCAGCACGACATCGGTAATGCCTAGAGGGCGTTTAATTTCGTTCATGGTTTTGGCTCACAGTAGAGAGTTGTAAGTTTGTAGTAAAAATAACAAAAAAATAGCCAAAAGAGGGCTGAAATGGAAAAAATTGAGAAAGTTAGCGACGCCGTGTTGAACGGTAACGGTGCACTGCAGCACTGATAACGGCCATGACCTCGTCACTTTGCGCAGAAGGGGCCGAAGACTGCGACGTTTTTTTACCCGTATCAACAGCGACGGGGACGGGTTGGAAACGCCCGATTAGCTTCGACATCAGCGTGACGCTAATAACCAAAACAGTAAGAAAAACAAACACTACGCCCATACCGAGCGCCATCAATGCTAACCCATCTTGTAATAGTTCTTGATCCTGCATAAGACGCTCTCCTTTCTTAAAGTACCGTTCAAGTACTGTTTTACGCACATCATTCTGCCAATACGACGAAAGGCGCTTGGCGCAGTAAGGGGAATACACTAACCTGCCACACCCAGAATAGAATGCAATGGCGCGATAGTGGAAGTCATGGTTGTTAATTTACTACAAAACGGCAGAATCGGCCTAGCCCCTAAAATTGGTCTAGCCCCTATGGAAGGCGTGATCGACGCACTGACTCGTGATCTGTTAACCCGTCATGCTGGGTTCGACTGGACGGTCACCGAGTTTGTCCGCGTTGTTGATGCCCGCCTGCCACCCAGAGTGTTTTATAAGCACTGCCCCGAACTTACGCAACCGCCTGTAGCAACACCAAGCGGAATTCCGGTGCATTTACAGCTATTAGGCTCTGACCCAGCCGCCTTGGCCGCCAACGCGCGCCAGGCGCTTAGCTTAGGCGCAGTGAGCGTCGACCTTAATTTCGGCTGCCCTGCTAAACTGGTTAACCGGCACGATGGCGGCGCTTCGCTACTCCGCCAGCCTGATCGCGTCTATCAAGCAGTTAAAGCCGTTCACGACGCTTTAGACGGAGAAATCCCGGTAACCGCCAAGATTCGCCTGGGCTTTGCCAATCGTCGCTTAGCGGTTGCCTGCGCTCAGGCCACCGAAGCGGGAGGCGCTGCGCAGCTAGTGGTGCATGCGCGCACCCGAGACGAAGGCTACCGTCCACCGGCTCACTGGGAGTGGATCGGCAAAATTCGCCGTCAGGTGAGCATTCCGGTTGTCGCCAATGGCGATATTTGGACACTGGAAGATTACTGGAAGGCTCGCACGCTGTCAGGGTGTCGCGATGTGATGCTAGGGCGTAGCGCACTGGCCGACCCTTGGTTGGCGCCACGTATCCGCCACTGGCTGCAAACCGGCGAGCGTCTGCCTGAAAGCAGTTGGGCAATGCGCGCCAACGTACTCAAAGAGTACGCCGCACTTCAGCGTCAACAGCTACCAGACCGCGTCGTCGTCTCCTTAGTAAAGCAGTGGCTCGCCCAAATGCGCCAAGGCAGTAGTGAAGCCGAACAGAACTTTCAGCGCGTGAAGCGGCTCACCGAGCTGGATCAACTCCTCGACAGCCTTGTTGTTGTTGAACATGTTGATGAACATGTCGATGAACAGCACGCCACACTGGCTTAACTGCTTTCGATCACGCTCGTCCAATTAGCAGGCAAAAAAAAGCGCCCTACCGCAAAGCGGGGGCGCTACACACGATCGCAAGACCGGGGTGCGAGCCTTAGCCGGTCAGGCTGGAAATAGATGATTAGGCTGGAAACAGGTAACAAGACTGGAAGCGGACGGTCAAACCGGAAACAGAAAACCCGCTCTCTATAAGAGAGCGGGCTTTGGAATCTGGCGCGCCCGGGAGGATTCG